>CAZWSP010000022.1:0-28407 GCA_964636585.1 uncultured Antarcticibacterium sp. | reverse complement strand
AAAGATGGTGGGAAAGCGGCTTTAGTTTCGCTAAATATAAGAATGAAGAATTGAACCAAATTGAACCATAATGCGAGCATTGGTAATTTCTGGAGGTGGAAGTAAAGGGGCATTTGCTGGAGGCGTAGCCCAATATTTAATGGAAGAAGAGGGGAAGAAATACGATCTTTTTCTTGGTACCTCTACAGGGAGTTTGCTAATTCCACATCTTGCCGATGGAAATATTAAAAAGGTCTATGATATCTACACCAACGTTAATCAGCGCAAGATCTTCAGCATTAATCCATTTGTGGTAAAGAAAAAGGATGGACGAGAATATGTTACCATCAACTACTTCAACATGTTCTGGCAATTTGCAAAGAAGAAGCGCACATTTGGCGAAAGCAAAAACTTACGGAAACATATCAAAAAGCATTTTTCTGAAGATAATTTTAATTCAGTAAAAAGCAGGGCTAAAGACGTTGTGGTTACCGTATCCAACCTTTCCAAAAATAGAGTGGAATATAAATCTATTCATGATTTCTCTTACGATGACTTTTGTGATTGGATCTGGATAAGCTGTAATTACATCCCTTTTATGAGCTTAGCTACCAAAAATGGCTACGAGTATGCCGATGGTGGTTTGGGTTGCGTAGTGCCAATTAGAGAAGCTATAAAGCGAGGTGCAACAGAAGTTGATGCCATTATTCTGGAAGCAGAAAATATGGAATACAACAAGGTGCTAGGTAAAAATCCTTTTTCATTGATGATCAATCTGTTCGGGTTTTTGCTAGATCAGGTAGAATACCATGATGTAGTAGAAGGGAAGCTGGCAGCAATGAATAAGGATGTGAAATTGAATACCTATTATACGCCCGTTCAATTAACCGAAAATTCTTTGGTATTCAATAAAAAAGCGATGACCTCTTGGTGGCAGCAAGGTTTTGACTATGCTATGGAGCGCGGAATTCAGAAAAAAAATGAATCCAAGCTTTCCTTCAATAAGATCTTGTAATTAGATCGTATTTCTAACTTCTTTCTTGATGTATTCCAAGGCAGCTTCAGTTGGAGCGGTTTGATCCATTAGCGCATTTAAGATTTCTTCTCTTAACTCATCTGCACTGGAAACTCCTTCTTTCTTAGCCGTTCTTCTAATAATACCAATGGTTGCATTTTTAGAGGTCTTAATCACATTCCAACATTCTGAAGTTAAATAGATCTGCTGCGCCAAATTATGGTCGAATTCCTCATCGATTGTTCTTACCAGCAAATTCTCATAAGCCTCCAAGTCATTGTTCTGCGGCTTAACACGTAAAAGTAATTTTCCTATAGAAATGCGTTCTAAGAATAATGCCATTCTCTCGAATGCCTGAAGCTTTATTGGCAATGCAATTTTCTGATTTTCATGTCTTATCATGAACATTCTTCTTTTTTCTTCATTGGTAATATGCATTTGGAAGAAATAGAATGCTAAAACTCCAACGATAATAGCTGGTAGTAGATTGAATGCTAATTGTAAAAGGTTAATATCGTTCATTATTAATCGTTGTTATATACTGAAGTTTCTTTGGTCTCTGCTTCTTTGGTTTTTACTTTTTTATTCTTTCTTTCAGAAAAATTCCCCCCTAAATATGGGCAATCCATATGTTCTTGAACTGAAGTAAAAGGCACTTTTACTTTTTCATATGCAAAAGTAGCTGCCAACGTTTTAGTAATATTTTTATCGCTCAAATTAATATCAACATCATCCATAGTAAATTGTGAAGGATGCTCATATCCACAAGCATGAGTGATCTCTAAAAGCTCTTTTTTGAACTTAGTGAAATAGGAATCTACCCGCTTTGCTTTATCCTCTACATTAATTCCAGCCTGTAACCACTTGTTATGTGTGGTAATTCCAGTTGGACACGTGTTATTATGGCAAGATTGGGCTTGGATGCAACCAATACTTATCATTGCTTCTCTGGCAACATTTATACTATCTGCACCCATGGCAAATGCCATTACTGCTTTAGCTGGAAATCCTAATTTACCACTTGCAATAAATACGATTCTTTCAGTAATTCCTTTTTGGCGGAAAACATTATATAGATCTGTAAATGCGTTGATGAATGGAAGCGAAACGTGATCTGCAAAACTTGGAGGTGCAGCTCCGGTTCCACCTTCCCCGCCATCTACCGTAATAAAATCTGGTCCGCGGTTGGTTTCTTTCATAATGCTTGCTAATTCTTCCCACTGCTTCAGTTGCCCAACTGCAGATTTAATTCCAACCGGTAAGCCGGTTGCAGCGGCAATTTCTTCAATAAAATCTACCATTTCAGCTACATTGCTAAAAGCCGAATGAGTCGGTGGTGATAATACATCTTTTCCTAAAGGCACATGTCTAATTTCAGCAATTTCTTTTGTGATCTTAGAAGCAGGTAAAACACCACCTTTTCCAGGTTTTGCACCTTGAGATAATTTAAGCTCGATCGCCCTGATCTGCGGATTATCTTCAACAAGTTTTATCATTTTTTCCATGGAGAAAGTACCTTCATCAGAGCGAACTCCAAAATATCCGGTGCCAAAATGAAAAACCACATCTGCTCCTTTTTTATGATAGGGAGATAAGCCACCTTCACCAGTGTTATGATATGCATTTGCTATTTTACAGCCTTCGTTTAATGACTCTACGGCTTTTGCAGATAAAGATCCAAAACTCATTGCTGAAACATTG
The DNA here is from genome assembly GCA_964636585.1 of uncultured Antarcticibacterium sp. Taxonomy (GTDB): domain Bacteria; phylum Bacteroidota; class Bacteroidia; order Flavobacteriales; family Flavobacteriaceae; genus Gillisia. Next base: position 25,712 of record CAZWSP010000022.1, on the reverse strand, counting down.
ATTATAGAAGCTGGTCTATAGGGTTTGCGCCTTTTATTGAAAGAGCCCATCACCTTTGCACATGCAATAAAATACGGATGATCGAAATTTGGATGCGATTTATCTAATCTATAGGCAAGCATGGAATTATTAATGAAAATGTAATTGGTTCTATAAATATCTTCATCGGTACCAAAACCTTCATAATTGTTTTCATCTTTCGCTGAAGCATAGATCCATCCACGTTCATTTCTATTAAAAGGAAGTTCTTCTCTATCACTAGCAACAATATATTGGCGCAATTCGGGCCCAATGCTTTCTAAGAAATACCTTAAATGGCCAACTACCGGAAAATTATGTTTTATAATATGCTCTTTGCTGAAAAAGATATCTTTAATAGCAACGATCACCAAGAAAATTAAAACCCAACCCCACCAAGGGATAGAAGCAATAATGTTTAAAAACTCATTCATCTTATTTATTTAAATAATCCAGAGCTAACTGAGACATTACTTTTACTCCCAATAACATTCCGCTTTCATCTATGTAAAAGTCGGGAGTGTGGTGTGGCGCAGCATCTGTAGTTCCTAGAGGTTGCCCGCCTAAAAAGAAATAGAAACCTGGAACAACTTCTTGGAAAAACGAGAAATCTTCTCCTCCAGTTGTAGCTTTCACTAATTCAACATGATCTTCCCCCGCAATATTTTGTAGTGTAGGCAACATCTGATTCGTCAATGCAGGATCGTTATAGGTGATCGCAGTATTATTCTGAAATTCTATCGTAGCATCTCCGCCATAGGCTTTTGCAATCGCAGGAACCATTTCTCCCATTCTTTTAAGAATAACCGCTTTCATATCTGCATCTAAAGTTCTTATAGTTCCTATTAGCTCTGCAGTTTCTGGAATTATATTGAAGCGAACACCACTAGTGATCTTGCCGACAGTAATTACTGCGGCACCATCTACTAACTTTGAATCGCGACTAATTATTGTTTGTAAACCATCTATGATCTTTGCTGAAATTAATATAGGATCTGTTCCGCTCCACGGTGCCGAACCATGCGTTTGTTTTCCTTGAACGTTAATTACAAATCTTTCCACAGCGGCCATAGTTCCTTCTGGCTTATACCTAATAGTTCCCACCGGAGTGCCCGAATTTATGTGCAATCCAAAAATGGCATCTACATCAGGGTTTTTAAGAACACCTTCTTCTATCATCACAGAAGCTCCACCTTTTTCTCCCGGAGGCGGACCTTCTTCTGCAGGTTGAAAAATGAACTTCACAGTTCCATTAATTTTGTTCTTATTCTTAGATAAGATCTCTGCAACTCCCATTAAAATTGCTGTATGCGTGTCATGACCACAAGCATGCATCACGCCCGTGCTCGTTCCTAGGAAATCTGTTTTCACTTCAGATTTAAACGGAAGCTCATTTCTCTCGGTAACAGGAAGGGCATCGATATCAGCTCTTAAAGCAACTACTTTGCCGTCTTGATCTCCTTTTAAAATTCCGACAACTCCAGTTTTTGCAACTCCAGTTTGCACTTCCAGTCCTAAGCTTTTTAAATGCTTTGCAATTTTATCTGCCGTGTTGAACTCTCTATTGGAAAGTTCTGGATGTTCATGAAAATCTCTTCGCCATTCTATTACCTTTCCTTCTATATCGTCTATTTGGGTTTCAAGATCTTTTTCCATTTGTGCTTGTGCTCCAAACGAGAGCAAAAGGATCATGGTTAATAGGGAGTATTTCATAGTTTATTGATTTTCAGATTAAAAGTTTATCGAGCGATAGCCTTGATCTTGCAGCTGGACTAAGGCGGTCATTGCAGATAATGCAATTTGTACATTAGGATGTGCTTCAGTTTTACTTATCTTTTTATTCGCAGCTGTTTGCCCGCATAGAATAATTTGTACACCATTATTCGCCAGAGCTGTAAGCAATTCGGTATTGGGATTTTTAGATTCAGAAACGCGTTTAGCATATTCAGAATCGGTTAAAATATCTTGCGAAGCATTCCCATGAATCACCACGGCTACCTTCAAATTTTCTTTTGGCACCCCTGCAAGTTCATGCATGTTAATAAATCTGGCTGCAGTCTCCAATAAGGTGTTAGGTTTAGAAGGGTCTTCAAAGGTTCTTGCAATGTCAAAAACCACCTTAAAAACATGAGTGGTATCGGTTTTAAAACCGGGATTTTCTACCTTGAAGGTTTTACCAAAATTTGTTATCATAGTTCCTGAAACTGGTTGTTGAGCAAAAATAAACGTAGAAAAAAATAAGCAAAATAGAAGAATGGAATTTTTTATCATGTATTGCTTACTTAGAAATTCAGTAGTTTTTTAAGGAAAGATAAATATATTTAAAATAATAGGCTTGTCATAATTTGAAAAGGCTTTGTTTAAAAGTTAGGGGGAAAGGAGTTTTAAAGTACATCTTAAATGGTTAAATTCACAGCTTAAAAGAAAAGGGAAATTTGGAATCTTATTTAGCAGAATTAAACGATGCCCAACGGGCGCCTGTTCTTCAAAAGGACGGGGCAATGATAGTGATAGCGGGAGCAGGATCCGGAAAAACCAGGGTTCTTACATATAGAATTGCTTATTTAATGAGCAAGGGCGTAGACCCTTTTAATATTTTGTCTTTAACCTTTACCAATAAGGCGGCAAAAGAAATGAAAAAGCGAATCTCACAAATTGTGGGAAGTAGCGAAGCTAAGAATTTATGGATGGGAACTTTTCATTCCATCTTTGCTAAGATGCTGCGTTTTGAAGCAGACAAATTAGGTTATCCGTCTAATTTCACGATATACGATACTCAGGATTCTCAGCGATTAATTTCAGCAATTATCAAGGAGATGGGATTGGATAAGGATATCTATAAATATAAACAGATATATTCTAGGATCTCTTCTTATAAGAATAGTTTGATCACAGTTAAGGCTTATTTCCAAAACCCGGAGTTGCGGGAGGCAGATGCTATGGCGAAGAAGCCACGATTAGGAGATATCTATAAAAATTATGTAGAACGTTGTTTCAAGGCCGGAGCTATGGATTTTGATGATTTGTTGCTAAAGACCAATGAGCTTTTAAACAGATTTCCGGAAGTGCTTCAGAAATACCAAAACAGGTTTAGATATATCTTAGTAGATGAGTACCAAGATACCAATCACTCGCAATATCTTATTGTAAAAGCACTTTCAGATAAATTTCAAAATATATGTGTTGTAGGAGATGATGCGCAGAGTATTTACGCATTTAGAGGGGCAAACATCAATAACATTTTAAACTTTCAGAAAGATTACGATAATGTGCAAATGTACCGTTTGGAGCAAAACTATAGATCTACCAAGAACATTGTAAATGCAGCAAACTCTATAATAGATAAGAATAAGACCAAACTTGAAAAAGTTGTTTGGACCGCTAATGACGATGGACCAAAGATCATTGTAAACAGATTGCTTACAGATGGGGATGAAGGCCGATATGTTGCCAGTTCTATTTTCGAGAATAAGATGCAAAAGCAAATGAACAATGGCGATTTTGCTATTTTGTATCGAACCAATGCCCAGAGTAGAGCGATGGAAGATGCGTTGCGAAAAAGGGAAATTCCGTATAGGATCTATGGTGGCTTGTCATTTTACCAGAGAAAAGAGATTAAGGATGTGCTTTCTTATTTAAGATTGCTTATAAATCCGAATGATGAAGAAGCTTTAAAGAGAATCATCAATTTTCCTGCAAGAGGAATAGGTTCTACTACTATCGATAAATTAACCATTGCTGCCAATCAATACGGGAGGTCTATTTTTGAAGTGATCGAAAATTTAGATCAAATGGAAGATCTTAAAATAAATTCTGGAACACGAAATAAGCTTGCAAATTTCGTGAATATGATAAAGAGTTTTACCATACTAAATGAAAATGCCGATGCTTTTGTAGTTGCAGATACAGTTGCTAAGAAAACAGGATTGGTTCAGGAACTGAAGAAAGATGGAACGCCAGAAGGAATTGCTAAAATTGAAAATATTGAAGAGCTTTTAAACGGGATTCGAGATTTTGTTGAAGGTCAGCAAGAACTAGCAGATGCTAGCGGATCTTTAACCGAATTCTTAGAAGATGTTGCTTTGGCAACAGATATGGATAAGGAGACCGGAGACGATCACGTAGCATTAATGACCATTCATCTTGCGAAAGGTTTGGAATTTCCTTTTGTGTACATTGTTGGAATGGAAGAAGATCTTTTTCCATCTGCAATGAGTATGAATACCAGATCTGAATTGGAAGAAGAACGCCGACTTTTTTACGTGGCACTTACAAGAGCAGAGAAACAGGCATATTTAACTTATACGCAATCTAGATATAGATGGGGTAAATTAGTAGATGCAGAGCCAAGCAGATTTATTGAGGAAATAGATGAGGAATATATGCAGTTCATGATCCCTCAAGATGATTATAAGTACAAACCGTTGATTGATCTGGATATATTTGGCGAAGTAGATAAAAGTAAATTCAGACAAACAAAACCAAAATCTGGAACACCACCCCCAGCGCATAAACCAAATGAGGAACAACTACGGAAGTTAAGAAAGTTGAGACCTACCACTACCGATTATCCAACAGCTTCTATAAAAGATACGGTAAAGTTGGAGGCTGGGAATGAGGTAGAGCATATCAGGTTTGGAAAAGGAAAGGTGTTGAATATAGATGGAATAGGGCAAGATAAAAAAGCAGAGATCCACTTTGAGAATGGTGGAGTTAAAAAGCTTTTATTGCGTTTTGCAAAACTGAAATTGCTCTCTTAGGAATATTGATTTAAAATCTAATTTTATAAAAATGATTAGAAAAGGAAGTGAAGTTAAATGGCAATGGGGATCTGGCGAAGCTAGCGGAAAGGTGTTAGAAACCTATACCACAAGCGTTACCAAAACAATTAAAGGTTCTGAAATTACCAGAAATGGCGAAAGTGGGAATAAGGCTTTGTTTATAGAACAAGAAGATGGAGATAAGGTTTTGAAGCTTGAAAGTGAAGTAACACCACTATAGCTTATAATTTCTTATGTTTTCATACTGAACATTTCGCTTAATAATTTGTAAATTTTCAATTCAAAAAAAAGTTACCATGGCAGATCTAATTAGAATTTATGAGGAAAACCCTAATCCAAAAGACATTAAAAAAGTTGTTGATGTTTTAAGAAAAGGTGGACTTATTATTTACCCAACAGATACCGTTTATGGTCTTGGTTGTGATATTACAAACAATAATGCTTTAGAGAAAATTGCGCAGATCAAACAAGTAAAGCTTGATAAGGCCAACTTCTCGTTTATCTGTGAAGATCTAAGTAATCTCTCAGATTACGTAAAACAAATAGATTCGCCAACCTTCAAATTATTAAAAAGAAATTTACCTGGCCCGTTTACCTTTATTCTTCCCGGGAACAATAATCTTCCAAACGTTTTCAAGAAAAAGAAAACTGTCGGGATTAGGGTTCCAGATAATAATATTTGTAGAGCAATTGTAAAAGAGCTAGGAAATCCTATTGTATCCACATCTATAAAAGATGAAGATGAGGTTATAGAATATACCACGGATCCAGAGTTGATCCATGAGAAATGGGATAAGCTGGTTGATATTGTAATAGATGGCGGATACGGGGACAATGTAGCTTCTACGGTAGTAGATCTAACTGGCAACGAAGTTGAAATAGTTAGAGAAGGTAAAGGCAGTTTGGATATGAACTAAATTTTAAAATGCAGTTAATTTGCTATTAAACTGAGTTAATTCTCTTTTGAAATTGCTCTTGATTAATTAACTTTAGAAAAGAGGATTAATTAAAAAGAAAAGAGAAGTTATGAGTTATTTCAAATCGGAAACAGATTCCCAAAAAGTTAAGATATTTTATGAAGATCTAGGAAAAGGAGATCCTGTGATTTTAATTCACGGTTGGCCCTTAAGTCATAGAATGTGGGAGTATCAAGTAGAAGAAATTGTAAATGCAGGATTTAGATGCATTACTTATGATAGAAGAGGTTTTGGTGAAAGCGATAAACCTTGGGGTAAATACGATTATGATACCTTAGCCTTAGATCTTAAAAATATAATTGAACATCTTGACCTAAAAAATGTAACCATCGCCGGTTTCTCCATGGGTGGTGGTGAAGTTGCTAGATATATTGGAAAATTTGGCTCCAAGAATATTAAAAAAGCGGCCCTTATTTCGGCGGTTCCTCCGTTTATGTTGAAAACCAAAGATAACCCAGATGGTATCGAGCAAAAGGTTTTTGATGGTTTTAAGAAAAGCATTAGAGAAGATAGACCGGGATTCTTAGCTGGGTTTGGTAAAGATTTCGTGAACTATTCAGATAATAAAGATAGAATAAGTGAAGATCAAGTTCATTTCAACTGGATTGTAGCTTGTTTAGCTTCATCTAAAGCATCTCTAGATTGTGTAGACTCTTTTGCTGAAACCGATTTCAGAGAAGATTTGAAAAAATTTGATGTTCCTACCTTAATTCTTCATGGTGATGAAGATAATATTGTACCTATAGATATAGCTGGGAAGAAGAGTAGTAAATTAGTGCCCAACGCTAAATTTGAAGTGATTAAAGGTGCGCCACATGGATTAACAATGACTCATAAAAAAGAATTCAATAAGATATTTTTAGAGTTCTTAAAGAGTTAATTTTTTACAATATAATTAGAAATGAAAAAGCCTCGCAATTGCGAGGCTTTCGTATTTTCAAAAATGATTCAGCTTATTTAGCTTCTTTCATTCCTTGTTCAATCAAGTTGTAGAATTGATCTAATTTAGGTAAGATCACGATTCTTGTACGTCTGTTTTTAGCACGTCCTTCAGCAGAAGCATTAGATGCTACAGGAATATAGTAACTTCTTCCAGCTGCAGTCATTCTTTCTGGTGGCACACCAAATTCATTCTGAAGTACTCTTACTACAGAAGTTGCACGTTTAACACTTAGATCCCAGTTGTCTTCAATAACTGCACCTTTCATAGCTTGATCATCTGTGTGACCTTCAACCATAAATTCGATCTCTGGTTTGTTTTTAACTACCGTTGCTACTTTTCCTAAAACTTCTTTTGCACGAGAAGTAATGTTGTATTTACCGCTTTCAAATAATAATTTATCTGAGATAGATACGTAAACAACTCCTTTTTCAACATTAATACTAATGTCTTCGTCGCTCATGTTTCCAAGAACTCCTTTTAAGCTAGTAACTAAAGCTAGGGTAACAGAATCTTTCTTAGAAATTGCATCTTGCATACGTTGGATCTTCATGTCCTTTTCTTTGATGCTCTCTAAAGATTTTTCAAGGTTAGAAGCTTCCTTAGTAGAAAGGGTTGCTAAGTTTCCAACATTATTTAATAATGCAGAATTCTGATTATTTAGGGTTTTAATTTGATCTCCTAATCTGTCTTTTTCGTCTAAACAAGAATTCAATTTAACAGTCGCAGTGTTTAATTGATCACTAGTTTCTTTTTGTAAGGTTTCAAGCTCAGCATATTTCTTCTGTGACACACAAGAAGAAAGTAATAAAGCAGCTGTAGCTGTAAGTAACATGATTTTCTTCATAATTTGTTGTAAAATTTTAATTGTTAGATTTTTCCAAAGCTATCAAAATTAGTGCCCATATACTAGTTTTTGCCTTGAAACATTATAAATCGGAATATTTTTTTTGCCCCAATCCATAATTCCGGCAAACAACGGAAATTTTTGAATAATACTTCTCTTTCTTGGGAAGTTTTTTTCGTTTTTCTACAAATTTAGTTAATTGCTGATAAAAACTCATATGTGCCTGAAAAACAGCTAAAAAGTGTTTGAATTTCAACTCAATTAAAAATTTTAAAGCTGCAATTCCATCCAATATCATTCGAATAAATAGCACCAAAAAAAGTTGATTGGAAGGAACATTTTTTATGATATTAAATAAACTATTTCTGAAATTGTAATAGGTTTTTTTAGGATTAACATCAGCCAAGGTTGCCCCGCCAACATGATATACAACAGATCTTGGGGTGTACATAACTTTATAGCCGTAGTTATGTAACCTCCAACAAAGATCTATTTCTTCTTGATGAGAAAAATAATCTTCATCCAGCTTTCCTACTTCATTATAAATTTCTCTTCTTACAGCTAAACAAGCGCCGCTTGCCCAAAAGATCTCAATTTCATCATCATACTGTCCTAGATCTTTTTCAAGATTGTCGAAAATTCTCCCGCGGCAAAAAGGATATACAAATTTATCTATAAAGCCACCTGCCGCTCCGGCATACTCGAAATATTCAGGTTTTTTATGATCTAATATTTTGGGTTGAACTGCAGCAACCTCTTTATTTGCTTCAAAAATAGATAATATTGGTTGCAGCCAATTTGGAGTTACCAATACATCACTATTCAATAAAATAAAAATGTCTTCAGATAAATTAGATAGTGCATCGTTATATCCTTTAGCATAGCCGCCATTAGTAGTGTTCTGGATTATTTTAACCGAAGGAAAATTGATTTTCACAAAGTCTACAGATGAATCTGTTGAAGCGTTATCTGCAACGTAAACAGCAGCTTCCGTAGAGTATTCCACCACAGCAGGGAGGAACTGTTTTAAAAGATCGGTTCCGTTCCAGTTTAATATAACTACTGCAATGTTTTGCTTCATTTAGAGATCAGGTTAATTTTTAATTGGTGTTGCAAAAGTAAAGCGAATAATTTTTAGAGGCCATTTTCAGGATTATTAAAACACTAGTCTTTATAGTTAGGAAGTTCTGGTAAGAAATTAAACTTTTCGTTTACGTAATCCAGCATGCAGAAAAAATGCTCCAAGCCATTGGTCACCATTAAATAGGTAGCCTTTAAACTCATATTATATCTAGCAATTTGGTCGAAAGTGTCTTGTGTGATCTTTACTGAAGGCGCTTTACATTCTACAATTATATGAATATCTCCAGAAGGATCATACACCACCACATCATAGCGTTTTATTCTTTTACCCAGTTTTAATTGTTTTTCAACATTTATAAGACTTTTAGGATAGTTCTTTTCTGAAATTAAATACTGAACCGTATGTAATCTCACCCATTCTTCAGGAGTAAGAAGGATAAACTTTTTCCTGATCTCATCGAAAGCAGCTATTTTATTTTCGCTATTTTTGAAGCGAAATGTATATTGCGGAAAATTCAGTTTTTGCATTAGTTCAAATTAACAAAATTATAAAGTTACAGCAGAAATTTTAGCTAATTAATCTGAAAGTACAAGCGTTTAATAACAGTACTCTTGAAACTTTTGAAGAAAACATCTTCGGTTAAATTAGACTCACTGCAGAAAATCCTATGGAAGAAGCAATTCAAATAGTTACTGCTATTAAAAATGGGCAGGTAAAACCTATCTATTTTTTAATGGGAGAGGAACCCTATTATATAGACAAGATTGCCAATTACATTGAAGATCATCTCATGCCAGAGGAGGAGAAAGGTTTTAATCAAATGGTGATGTATGGCCGAGATGCAAGTGTAGAGGAAATTATTAGCAATGCTAAACGCTATCCCATGATGGCAGAACGACAAGTGATCATAGTAAAAGAGGCACAAGATCTTTCCCGAACCATAGAAAAACTGGAAGCTTATGCAGAGAACCCACAGCCCACTACCACTTTGGTTATTTGCTACAAGTATAAGAAGATAGATAAAAGGAAAAAGTTATATAAAACGGTGGCCAAGACTGGGGTGATCTTCGAGAGTAAAAGACTTTATGAAAATCAGGTGGCAGATTGGATCCAGAAAACATTAAAATCTAGTGGCTATGCAATTTCTCCAAAAGCCTCCCAAATGCTTGTTGAATTTCTGGGAACCGATCTTAGCAAAATAGATAACGAGCTTCAGAAATTACAATTAATTGCTCCAAAAGGCACCAATATTTCTCCAGAGCTTATAGAAGAGAACATCGGGATAAGTAAGGACTTCAATAATTTTGAATTAAGAAAAGCATTAGGAATTAGAGATAGTGTAAAGGTGCATCGCATTATTAATTATTTCGCGCAGAACACTAAAGACAATCCAATGGTAGTAACTGTTTCCTTGTTATTTGGATATTTCTCTCAGATCTTACAATATCATGGGTTGCCTGACAAGTCGAAGGCTAACGTTGCCAAAACGCTTAAAATTAATCCTTACTTTGTGGCAGATTATGTAACTGCTGCAAAAAATTACCCAATGCGAAAAGTAAGTTCAATAATTACTTATTTACGGGAAACCGATGTAAAAAGTAAAGGAGTAGGTGCTACAAATGTGCCTGCCGGAGATCTTCTTAGAGAATTAGTGGTAAAAATAATGAACTAAAATGAGCGTATTTAAAAATTGGATACATGCAGCAAGACTCCGTACGCTACCCTTATCTGTTAGCGGTATTATAGTTGGAACTACCATTGCCGTGCAGCAAGGTTATTTTAGTATCGTGATCTTCAGTCTTGCATTAGGGACAACCCTTGGACTGCAAATCCTTTCTAATTTCGCAAATGATTATGGCGACGGAAAAAAAGGTACCGATAATGCTACCAGAGTAGGGCCAGCTAGAGCAATTCAAAGTGGCTTGATCTCTCTTAAGGAAATGAAACGCGGAATTATTGCAACTGCAATTCTTACCTTATTTATGGCAATGCTATTAATTTATGCTGCTTTTGGGCATGAACATTTTAGTTACGCTATCATTTTCTTTGTTTTAGGAGTGGGAGCAATTGCTGCGGCTATAAAATATACCATAGGAGATAATGCTTATGGTTATCGTGGGATGGGAGATGTATTCGTGTTCTTATTCTTCGGATTGGTTGCTGTACTAGGAACTTATTTTCTTTATGCCAGAGAGATTTACTGGTTAGCGCTTATGCCTGCAGCCGCTATAGGAATGCTGAGTTCTGGAGTGTTAAACCTGAATAATATGAGAGATAGAATTCCCGATGAAACTTCAGGTAAAATAACGCTTGCCGTTAAAATGGGCGAAAAGAATGCTAAGAATTATCATTATATCTTGATCATTGGAGCCATTTTATTAATGGTATTATACAGTGTTTTCACTGCAGATGCGCTAAACGACCTTATATATATTATTGCTTTTATTCCACTTTTGCTTCATTTAAAAAGAGTGGTTCAGAATACAGACCCACAAAAGCTGGATCCCGAACTTAAGATTTTGGCACTTAGTACCTTTGCGGTATCGGCATTATTTGGTTTTGGCTTGCTGCTTTAAGGAAAGAATTGTTAAATTATAACAAAGCAATACTAGATATTCCCGGCGGGTTGTTTATTTTTATTGAAATTCAAAACCATCATTATGATCATAACCTTTTATGGACAAAATTGTTTCGGAATTAAAATTGGAGATATCGATCTTATAGTAGATCCTTTTATAACCGGAAATAAACTTTCTAAGGATAAAATCAATATTAATGATCTGAAAGCAGATTATATCTTGCTCACACACGCACATCAAGATCATATTTTAGATGCTGAAGCTATTGCAAAAAATACAGGAGCGGTGATCGTGAGTAATTTTGAGATCGCAAATCATTACGAAGAAAAAGGAATTGAAGTGCACCCGATGAATCACGGTGGAAGCTGGGATTTTGAATTTGGGAAACTAAAATATGTGAATGCCATTCATACAAGTTCTTTTCCTGACGGTTCTTACGGTGGTCAGCCTGGAGGTTTTGTAATAGAAAGCGAACACAAGAATATTTACATAGCAGGTGATACTGCACTTTGCATGGATATGAAGTTGATCCCAATGAGAACGAAGTTAGATCTGGCCATTTTGCCTATTGGAGATAATTTTACCATGGGTGTAGATGATGCAATTATAGCAAGTGATTTTGTAGAATGCGATAAGATAATAGGTTGCCATTATGATACTTTTGGATATATCGAAATAGATCATGAAGAAGCTAAACGTAAATTCTATGAAAAAGGTAAAGATCTTATGCTTTTAGAAATTGGAGAAAATTTAGAATTATAATTTTTTAAATCCCTACATCGCATTTAATGCAGGCAAGCTATCACAAACACCTTTTAAATTTTAAACGTCCCAGTGGTACTTCTCGTGGTGTTTTAACCACAAAGGAGACCTGGTTTCTTATCATTTCTTCTGAAGGAAAAAAAGGAATAGGGGAATGTGGAATTTTAAGAAGTTTAAGCATAGATGATCGGCCAGATTACGAAGAGAAGTTAAAATGGGTTTGTGATAATATAAACCTAGGTGCAGAAATGTTGTGGGAGCAACTAATGGAATTCCCATCTATCCAATTTGGGGTAGAAATGGCATTTAGATCTTTAGCCTCAAAAACTCCTTTTCTTTTATTTCCTTCTGAATTTACAATAGGTGAAAAAGCTATTCCAATAAATGGTTTGGTTTGGATGGGGGAGAAGTCCTTCATGAAAGAGCAGATCGTTGATAAAATTGAGCAAGGCTTCAGTTGTATAAAACTTAAAATTGGAGCTATCGATTTTAATGCTGAACTTGATCTCTTAAAATATATTAGAACCGAATTTTCTTCAGAAGACATCGAATTAAGAGTAGATGCCAATGGCGCTTTTTCCTCATCTGAAGCTTTGGAGAAACTGAAGCGATTAAGTGAATATAAGATCCATTCCATAGAACAACCAATAAAACAAGGTCAGGTTGAAGCTATGGCAGCATTGTGCCGTAAAACCCCAATTCCTATTGCTTTAGATGAAGAGCTTATTGGTGTAACTTCTGTAACAAACAAGCAAGAAATACTACAAATAATAAAGCCACAGTACGTGATCTTTAAGCCAAGTTTAATAGGCGGTTTTAAAGGAACTCAAGAGTGGTTAGATCTCGCTGAAAATTTAAATATTGGGTGGTGGGTTACCAGTGCATTAGAGAGTAATATAGGCTTAAATGCCATTGCACAATGGACGTTCACTAAGAATTCTCCAATGCCTCAGGGTCTTGGAACTGGTGGACTTTATACCAATAATTTTGATTCGCCATTACAAGTTAGAAATGGCAGCATAGCATACGATCCTGAAATTAATTGGGGTTTTGACTTATAACTAATAACATGTTCATACAACAAGCCTTACACTACAAGCATAATTTTGGAAGATATCTTTTAGGAGTAATTATTATAATAATGGCCGTGATTATTGGCCAAATACCCCTTACTGTCGCAATTCTTATGAAAGGCGGACTTGATGTTGTTGGGATGGATGAGGCAAAAATGCTGGGAATGTTAGAATCTAATCTTTCCTTGTTTCTATTGCTGCTCACCTTTGCCGTAGGCTTGGCAGCGCTTTTCTTTGTAGTAAAATATATTCATTATCAGCCAATAAAATCGGTAACCACAACACGTAAAAAAGTTGATTGGGGACGTTTTTTCTTTGCATTTGGCTTGGTGGCCATTTTTTCGATCGGGGTAACCACTTTCGATTATTTCTCTAATCCTGAGGATTACGTAGTTAATTTTAAGGCTGCTCCGTTTTTTATTATGCTTATTATAGCAGTGATAATGATTCCGTTGCAAACCAGTTTCGAAGAATATTTCTTTCGTGGCTATCTTATGCAAGGAATAGGAACTTTGGTAAGAAATAAATGGGTGCCTTTAATAGTTACGTCTGTGGTTTTTGGTGGCCTGCATTTCTTTAATCCTGAAGTTACTAAACTCGGGAATATAATAATGATCTATTACATAGGAACTGGATTTTTACTTGGAATTATGACTTTAATGGATGAAGGCATGGAACTAGCCTTAGGCTTTCATGCAGGAAACAATTTAGTGACTGCGGTGCTTGTAACGGCAGATTGGACAGCCTTTCAAACCAATTCCCTTCTTAAAGATGTTTCAGATCCAACCGCAGGCATGGATATTTTAATTCCAATATTTGTGGTGTATCCGTTATTCTTATTCATAATGTCTAAAAAATATAATTGGAGCGACTGGACCGGAAAACTATTTGGAAAAGTTGAACAACCAATTATTGAAAATATCCCTACAGAAATTGAGAATTTATAATTATAATTGTTAAATTTAGGGAAAAGTGCTGCTAACTGTGTTAAATCACCAATTTGATGATAAAGAAATTTACTGTTCCCGACACGCATTTCAATTTTAAAATTAATAAAACTCATTATTCAAACGATGATTTAGCTAAAGCGGCTTATAACTTCATCAAGGAGGGAGAACCTCATGAAGGAGAAATAGGCGATTTTATATTAGATTGGTTAAAACCCACCGAATTTATTACTGTAAAAACTTCAGGTTCTACAGGAGTCTCTAAGAAAATACAAGTTCGCAAAGAACATATGATCAATTCGGCATTAGCAACGGGCAAGTTTTTCGAACTTTCCGCTGGATCTACTGCATTAATGTGTTTACCTGCAAAATATATTGCGGGAAAAATGATGTTGGTAAGAGCCATGGTTTTAGGCTGGGAAATAGATATAGTTCCACCAACTTCAAACCCGTTAGATCAAATTTTTAAAACATACGATTTCTGCGCGATGACGCCTTTTCAATTAGATAATTCTATAGGGCGGTTGCATCTCATTAAAAAGCTAATTGTAGGAGGAGGAGCGGTTTCTCCTATTCTTCAGGAAATGGTTCAAGGTTTAAATACCAAGGTTTATGAAACTTTTGGAATGACAGAAACTGTCTCTCATATCGCTGCAAGAAGATTAAATCCGAAGAAAAAACGTAAACAATCCGGACCATTTAAAGTGCTTCAAAAAATTGCAATATCTAAGGATGATAGGGATTGTTTGGTGATAAAAGCTCCAACACTTTCCGATGAGGTTTTAAAAACCAATGATGTTGTAGAAATTCTTACCTATAAAAAATTCATATGGAAAGGCAGGTATGATAATGTGGTAAACTCTGGAGGGATAAAATTATATCCAGAAGAGATCGAAAGAAAACTCAACAAATATTTAGATGGTAGAATCTTTGTAACTGGAATGGCCGATGATGCCCTTGGTGAAAAGTTAGTGCTTTTTGTTGAAGCCGACTTTTCGGAAGAATTATTAGCCGAACTAAAAGAAAAGATAGCTGCAATTAAAGGATTGGACAAATACGAAGTTCCTAAGAAAATTTATCTAGTAGAGAAATTCGAAGAAACGTTAAATGGAAAGATCCACAGAGATCACACCGTAAAAAGTAAATTGTCCTAAATAGAGCCATCCAAAATGTTGAAATATCCTACACTATTCTTTCTTTTCTTTATTACAATCAGTCAGGCTCAAATCGTTTCCGAAAAAGAACGATCAGTAATAATAGATAAAATCCTGAAGGATAAGTTCGAAAATTTATTACCTGTGTTAATGCAACGCACCGGAATAGATATGTGGGTGCTAATTTCTAGAGAGTATAATGAAGATCCGGTTTTAAAAACGATGCTTCCTGCCACTTGGTTAAATGCGAGAAGAAGAACCATTTTAGTATTTTATAAACCAGAGAAGAAAGATACTGTGGAAAGACTAGCGGTGGCCAGATATAATTTTGGAGAAAACATAACTTCAGCTTGGAATAAAGAGCTTCAGCCAGATCAAATGAAAGCTCTAGCTGAGATTATTGCTGAAAGAGATCCTAAAAAGATCGGATTAAATTATTCAGATGATTTTGCAATTGCAGATGGAATTGTAAAAACAGATTATGAACTTTTTAAAAATGCTCTTCCTGAAAAGTATATTAATAGAATAGTTTCCGCGGAAGATCTGGCAATCGGTTGGATCGAAACGCGAACTCCAATAGAAATGGAATTGTATGAAGATTTAGTTGCAACAACCCATGAAATTATTGCTGAAGCATTTAGTAGTAAAGTGATCACTCCCGGAATAACAACTTCTGAAGATGTAGTTTGGTGGTTAAGGCAGAAAGTCACAGCTCTTGGTTTAGAAACTTGGTTTCATCCTACGGTAGATATTCAGCGAAAGGAAGAAAAATTAAAAGACCATATTGATGCTTTTTCTAATTGGTATGGAGAAACGGTGATATTACCGGGGGACCTTTTACACTGCGATTTTGGTATCACATATATAAGGCTGAATACAGATTGCCAACAACATGCCTATGTTTTAAAAGAAAATGAAACTAATGCTCCAGAGCATTTAGTGAATGCATTGGAAAGCGGAAATAAACTTCAAGATATCCTTACTTCTAATTTTGAAAATGGAAAGTCTGGAAATGAAATTTTATTAGCCACTCTATCTGAAGCTAAATCAGCAGAATTGAATCCTTCAATATATTCGCATCCTTTGGGATTGTATGGGCATTCTGCCGGCCCAACAATAGGAATGTGGGACTCGCAAGGTGGTGTTCCGGGAACCGGAGATTATAAACTATTTCCGAATACGGTTTATGCCATAGAGCTAAACAATACAGTGCAAATTCCGGAATGGAACAAAGAGATTCGCATCATGCTTGAAGAAGCAGGCTTTTGGGGTGAAAATGGATTCCGTTATGTGAATGAACGCCAAACAGAGTTGTTATTAATCCCTTCAGATAACTAAATTCTTAATTTTATAAACCTTCAACGTGCACATAATAACCTAATAGATTTACCTTAATATCATCCAAATCCTCTACTTTTTTAGGTAGTTTTTTCCAAGTGTTGCTAGGTTCTAAACGCATCGCTTTTTTATTTATGCTAACATCTATAGGCATTTTAAAATTTTCTACATCTACCTTCCAACGGTAAGCAATTTGTTTTTTATCTTTTTTAAACTGAAGCACAGGGATATCCGAGTGTCTTAAATACTGATCAAAAATCGGTTTTAAATCTACAGTTGTGGCAGCATCAAAATAATTTTCCACGGTTTCTGTGTCTATAGTTTGGTGTTTGTGAGTAATAGTATATTCTTTTAGAGTTTTCCACCACAACTCATCATTATTATAAATGCTTCTTAAGGTATTTAAAAGATTTGCACCTTTAGAATACATATCTCCAGAACCTTCGCTATTCACTCCATAATCCCCAATTATTGAAGTGCGATTTCCGATAGTTCCTCTAATTCCCTTTAAATACTGCAAAGCTTCTTCTTTTCCCCATCTACTTTCAATATAAACTGCTTCAGAATAGGTTGTAAATCCTTCATGAATCCACATGTCGGCGATATCTTTTGCGGTGATACTATTCCCAAACCATTCATGTCCGGATTCGTGAATAATGATAAAATCCCATTTCAAACCTATTCCAGTTTTAGAAAGGTCTCTTCCTAGATAACCTAGTTGGTATTTATTTCCGTAGGCAACGGCGCTTTGATGTTCCATTCCCAAATAAGGAGTTTCTATTAATTTGTATCCATCTTCTTTAAAAGGATATTCTCCAAATTTATCGTAGAAAGCTGCCATCATTGGTTTCACTTCCTGAAATTGTTTTTTCGCTTTTTCCAGATTGTAGGTTAACACATAGTAATCTAAGTCCAGATCTTGAAATGTATCATGGAAATGCACATAGTTTCCAATATTGAAGACGATATCGTAATTATTAATTGGGTTAGAAACTTTATAACTCCATCTGGTGTATCCATTACCAAGATCAAGCGTATCTAATAATCTTCCGTTAGAAACATTAGTAAGTCCGTTAGGAACTGCTATTTCAATAAGCGCTTCATCCGGTTCATCGCTTTGATGGTCTTTATTAGGGTACCATAAACTTGCACCCATTCCTTGAACTGCAACGGCGATCCATGGATTTCCTTCTTCATCTTTTTGAAAAACAAACCCACCATCCCAAGGAGCATTTTTTGCTACGATAGGATTTCCGGAATAGAATACTTGAACTGAATCTTTTTCTGTTGCTTTTAAAGTATCGTTGAATTCAACAAAAACTGCATTAAATTTTCTGGAATAGCTAAGCTTTTCATTATTATGAAGAATAGAATCTATTTTCATGTTCTCGAAAAGATCGATCTGCATTACAGGTAATTCCTTTTCAGTTTTAAAACTGATGGTATTGAATCCAGAAATATATTTCTCTTCAGGATCTATCTGAACTTGCAGATGATACTTCAAAACATCGTAATCTCTTTCTGGACGTAATGATCCCCTTAAAGAATCAGCTTCGGTATATTGCTTTTGTTTATTGCTTAAGACCTGTGACTGAATGTTTATAGAAAATAAAGCACAAGAAATTATTGCTAAGGCAAGGGTATTAATTCTATTTTTCATTCTAAGAAATTATGTTTGAATCACCCCTAAATTAAAATCTTGGGTAATAGGTGAGTGGTTAGCAGCCTCTATTCCTGTAGAGATCCATTTTCTGGTATCTATAGGATTTATAATGGCATCTGTCCATAATCTGGCTGCTGCATAATATGGTGAAGTTTGCTTGTCATATCTGGCTTTTATCTTATCGAAAACTGCTTTTTCTTTAGCTTCATCTACTTCTTCTCCTTTTTTGGCCATAGAAGCAGTTTCAATTTGAGCTAATACTTTTGCGGCTTGTGTTCCTCCCATTACTGCAAGTTCAGCACTTGGCCAAGCCACCATAAATCTAGGATCGTATGCTTTTCCACACATAGCATAATTTCCGGCTCCGTAAGAATTACCAATAACAATGGTGAATTTTGGAACTACAGAATTACTTACTGCACTTACCATTTTAGCACCATCTTTTATAATGCCGCCATGCTCGCTTTTACTTCCCACCATAAATCCGGTAACATCTTGTAAGAATACCAAGGGAATCTTTTTCTGATTGCAATTAGAAATAAATCGAGTTGCTTTATCTGCAGAATCTGAATAGATCACTCCACCAAACTGCATTTCACCAGTCTTGGTTTTTACTATTTTTCGCTGATTAGCAACTATTCCAACTGCCCAACCATCAATTCTAGCGTAACCAGTGATAATAGTTTGTCCGTAACCTTCTTTATATTCTTCAAATTCCGAATCATCTACCAGTCTGGAGATGATCTCTCTCATATCATATTGATCGGTACGCTTTCTTGGTAAGATTCCGAAGATCTCATTTGGATCTAATTTCGGCTTTATCGAATCTTTTCGGCTAAAACCAGCTTTGTCATAATCGCCGATCTTATCCATAATAGTTTTAATCTTATCGAGCGCATCTTTATCGTCTTTCGCTTTATAATCTGTAACTCCACTAATTTCAGAATGTGTGGTAGCACCTCCTAAAGTTTCGTTGTCTATAGATTCGCCAATTGCAGCTTTTACTAAGTAGCTTCCGGCTAAAAAGATACTTCCAGTTTTTTCTACAATGATAGCTTCATCACTCATGATAGGTAAATAAGCTCCACCTGCGACGCAACTTCCCATAATTGCAGATATCTGGGTAATTCCCATGCTGCTCATCACGGCATTATTTCTAAAAATGCGACCAAAATGTTCCTTATCCGGAAATATTTCATCCTGCATAGGCAAATAAACCCCAGCACTATCAACTAAATAGATAATAGGAAGTCTGTTTTCTATGGCTATTTCCTGAGCTCTTAAATTCTTTTTAGCGGTGATTGGAAACCAAGCTCCTGCTTTAACTGTAGCGTCATTGGCAACAACTATACATTGTTTTCCTGCAACGTGACCAATTTTAACCACAACACCACCGCTAGGGCAACCACCGTGCTCTTCATACATTTCATCACCTACAAATGCGCCAATTTCTATAGCGGTATCTGAATCTTCCAAAAGATAGTTGATTCGTTCCCGAGCCGTCATCTTTCCTTTAGCATGATGTTTTTCTATTCGTTTTTCACCACCACCTAGTTTTACCTGTGCTAGTTTCTGGCGAAGAGTAGAAAGTAATAATTTATTGTGATCTTCATTTTTATTGAAGTTAAGATCCATAAGTATTGCAGCGTTTAATTTCCCGAATAATAATGTGTTTCAAAATAAAATTGAGCCGGAATAATTTCGAGATTTTACAACGGCTTCAGTATCTTGGCTAAAATACGAAAACGAGGTAATTTTACGGAAGGAAACTCTTGTAAAATTGCTATTTCTGAAGTTAATTTAACTTCAATTCAGCTAATTCATATTAATATAAGCATGGAAGAAATTAAAAATCAGTTGATTAAGCATATAGATGGAGGTGAAGCCTTTATGCCGGTAGATAAAATGTGGGATTATATAAGCTTAAAAAATTTATGTATTCGCCCAAAGGACTTGCCTTACTCCTTTTACGAGATCTTTTATCATATGCGTTTCGCGCAAAAGGATATTCTAGATTATATTTTAGATGAGGATTATACCAGTCATGAATGGCCACAAGATTATTGGCCTTCAGAAATTAAATTGAAATCTCAAGAAGAGTGGAATGTTCTAGTTCTGAAGTTTAAAGAAGAGCGGCAACAACTTATTAATTATATTTCAAAGGAGGAGCACGATCTTCTGAAACCATTGAATGCTGATTCTAAACATAGTTTGCTTCGGGAAATATTATTGGTGATAGAGCATAATGCCTATCATTCTGGTCAGTTATTAATTGTTTTAAGAAGCTTAGGACTTTACCCGGCATAAATTATCTTTGAGATGCTGAGAAGCCACGAAAATTTAAGATATTTGTAGCGTTAAAATAATAAAGAAATCTTACTAAAACTAAGTGCTGACTTTTCATTGAAACAATCTAGTTTCAGCATCAAAGCAGCAGGTTTTATAATTAAAAAATCAATTTAAAATGGCAGATGATAATAAGGTGATTTTCTCCATGTCTGGGTTAACAAAAACCTTCCCGGGAGCAAATACACCAGTTCTTAAGAATATCTATTTAAGTTTTTTCTATGGTGCAAAAATTGGAATTCTTGGTCTTAACGGATCTGGGAAATCTACTTTGCTTAAGATCATAGCAGGAATGGAAAAGAATTATCAAGGAGATGTTGTTTTTTCTCCTGGATATACCGTTGGAATGTTGGAGCAAGAACCACAATTGGATGATGAAAAAACAGTTCTTGAAGTTGTAAAAGAAGGAGCTGCTGAAACTGTTGCAATTCTTGATGAATACAATAAGATCAACGATATGTTTGGTCTTCCCGAAGTTTACGAAGATGCAGATAAGATGCAGAAATTAATGGACAAGCAAGCACTTTTGCAAGACCAAATAGACGCTTCTAACGCATGGGAATTAGATACCAAACTAGAAATTGCAATGGATGCGCTACGTACTCCAGATGGCGACAAGAAGATTGGTGTATTATCTGGAGGAGAACGCAGAAGAGTTGCTTTATGTAGATTGTTGCTTCAGGAACCGGATGTGTTGCTTTTAGATGAGCCTACTAACCACTTGGATGCAGAATCTGTACATTGGTTAGAACATCACTTATCTCAATATAAAGGAACGGTAATCGCTGTAACTCACGATAGATATTTCTTGGATAACGTTGCCGGATGGATTTTAGAATTAGATAGAGGAGAAGGAATTCCTTGGAAAGGGAATTATTCTTCTTGGTTAGATCAAAAATCTAAGCGTTTGGCGCAAGAGCAAAAAACAGCAAGTAAACGTCAAAAAACATTAGAGCGAGAGCTGGAATGGGCTAGAATGTCTCCAAAAGGAAGACAAACTAAGCAAAAGGCGAGATTGAATAATTACGATAAATTATTGAGTCAGGATCAGAAGCAGATGGATGAAAAGTTAGAGATCTATATTCCTAACGGACCAAGACTTGGAACTAATGTTATTGAAGCTAAAGGCGTAAGCAAAGCTTTTGATGATAAGTTATTATATGAAGATCTAAACTTCAACCTTCCACAAGCAGGAATTGTTGGGGTTATTGGACCAAACGGAGCAGGTAAGACCACCATCTTTAAAATGATCATGGGTGAAGAAAAACCTGATAATGGAGAATTCTTAGTTGGAGATACAGTGCAGATCGCTTATGTAGATCAGGCGCACTCTAACATAGATCCAGAAAAATCTATTTGGCAAAACTTTAGTGATGGTCAAGAATTGATCATGATGGGAGGGAAGCAGGTGAATTCTCGAGCTTATTTAAGCAGATTCAACTTTGGAGGAAGCGAGCAAAATAAGAAAGTAAGCATGCTTTCTGGGGGAGAACGTAACAGACTTCACCTTGCAATGACTTTGAAAGAAGAAGGTAACGTATTGTTACTGGATGAACCAACAAACGATTTAGATGTGAACACACTGCGTGCTTTGGAAGAAGGTTTAGATAATTTTGCAGGCTGTGCGGTGGTAATTTCTCACGATAGATGGTTCTTAGATAGAATTTGTACGCATATTCTAGCTTTTGAAGGAGACTCTCAAGTTTATTTCTTTGAAGGTGGTTTTTCTGAATATGAAGAAAACAAAAAGAAACGTTTGGGTGGAGATCTAATGCCGAAACGTATTAAATACAAAAAGCTGACTAGATAAATTTATTTTTTATTAAAGAATAACATTGGTCAAGTTGAACTTGTTTCAGCTTCTAAATAACATTGATATTTAGATCCTGAAGTAAATTCAGGATGACGAATTTTTCTAGAAGAATATAATTTCAAAAGAAAAACTCCGAAGAACTATATCTTCGGAGTTTTTTTATGTTTCAATTTTAGTCTAATACTTTTATTTTCTTCTGAAAACCAAAGTTAATTCGTCATCTGCAATTTGTGGATCATCAATTTTATCCAAGGTCAGCACATCGCCTTCAATTGAATAATTATAATCTGTTGGAACTCCATTAAATGAAATTTTATTATCGGAAAGTTGATAATTATAAGAACCATTATCAGCAATAAAATAATAAGTATCTGGAGGATTTCCAATTGAAACTGACTGTTTAGAATTGTCGAAGTTCAAGGTGAAATCATTAAAATCTACTTCAGGATCAAATCCGCAGAAACAATAAGCATCTGTAAGATACCAATCTCCAGTTAAGCGTTCATCTTTTATTTCTTCTTTAGAACATGAGGAGAAAATGGTGATAAGAGTTACAACTATTAGAAGCTTTTTCATTTTTAAAAATGTTTTGGTGCGATTAAATATAAAGAAATTATTTATACCATCTCTTTTTATTTGCTTTAGAGCCACTGCCCTTTCTGCCTTTTTTATGCTTGCTTCCCTTTTTCTTATGCACAACAGGTTCTGCATTTTTCTCTAAGGGATAAGGATGATCTACTTCCTGCGGAATTTTTTCTCCGATCAAGGTTTCAATAAATTTTACATAGGTTTTCTCATCTGCACTGCAAAACGAAATAGAGGTTCCAACGCTTCCGGCGCGACCGGTTCTTCCAATTCTGTGAACATAAACTTCTGGCATACTTGGAATATCGAAGTTGATCACAAAATCTAGGGTGTCTATATCTAATCCACGCGCAGCAAGGTCTGTTGCCACTAAAATATTTACTTCCTTGTTTTTAAATCTGCTTAAAGCTGTTGTGCGATCAGACTGACTTTTATCGCCATGAAGTTCATCTGCCTTAAATCCATTTTTTACTAAAGATTGCAAAGCTTTCTCAACTCCAAATTTGGTTCTTCTAAAAATTAGAACCGATTTATCTTTAACCACGTTACGCATTACATATAAAAGCAATTCCGTTTTATCTTGCTTTGGAACCATATAAAGCCTCTGTGCAATGGAAGGCGCTGCTGAAGAGTTCAAGGTAAGTTCTATTTTTTCCGGATTCTGAAGCAAAGACTTTGCAAGATCTTGAACTTTTGGAGGAATGGTAGCCGAAAACATTAAGCGCTGCTCCAAATTTGGAGAAAGCCGAATGATCTTCTGTACTTCATCTATAAATCCCATATCTAACATTAGATCGGCTTCATCTAGCACTAAAACTTCAACTTCATCAAGATTTATGTATCCTTGTTTCCGAAGATCCAGTAATCTTCCGGGAGTTGCCACTAAAATATGTAATCCGCTTTTCAGCATATTTATTTGGGGCTGCATAGAAGCGCCACCAAAAACAACTCCAGATTGTATGTTGGTATGTTGTGAATATGCTTTTATATTTTCTTCGATTTGTACCGCCAGTTCTCTTGTAGGACTCACAATTAATACAGAAAGCGTACTTTTTTCTGTTCCATCTCCAACTTTTTTATTCAATAATTGAAGTAAAGGAATAGCAAAAGCGCCAGTCTTTCCCGTTCCCGTTTGTGCGCAGGCAATGATATCGTTTCTGCGAAGCACTTCCGGAATCACTTTTTCCTGAATCGCGGTAGGAGAGGTGTGACCAATATCAGAAATAGCTTGAAGAATAGGTTGAGATAAGGGTAAATCGTCAAAATGCATACTAAGTATTTAGAATGCAAAGATACTATAAATGTACTACGATAAGTGTGTCTCTTCTAAAGCTGAAGTAGGGGATTTATCTAATTGATATATAATACCTGAGTAGAAATCAGATTAGATGGACTTACGCTCACAATAAACAAGGCACCATTCTCATCATCTGGAAGATCGGGATAGTTTCCATTTCCATAGATGGCATTCGCAAAAGCAGGAGTAGTGTTGCTATGCCCAACAATTAACACAATTTTACCTTTTGTTTTTTCTTGGAAATCTGCGTTATACATGTCTTCAGGATCGTAAGTTTCTATTTGCAAGTTTTTTGAATCTGCAATAGGTTGCGCCGTAGCTTTTGTTCTTTTATAATTAGTGCTGTATATGGCATTAAAGGGAACGTCTTTTAAAATAGTTGCCCAGTTCTGGGCACGCGCAATACCTTCACTGTTTAGTTCAGGATCTTTCTCTGTGGGATCGGTTCTGTCTTTCTCTGAATGTCTTATAAGATAATAGGTAGTCATTTTCCACTGCTGGTTAGATTCTTCTACCTGTTTTAAAATATGCTCGTTAGATGATTCCGATTTATCGAAATTGCAACTAGTGAATATGATTAAGAAGAGTAGGGCAAGATATTTCATAAGATCATGATGTTATTTTTGTATAACTTCCATTAAGATAACTTGATTCAATTGCTTCCCTAAGGTATTAAAATTATTGTCTGAAATTAAAATTAGCGATCTATTTCCATTAGGAAGAATTGGCCCAAATGTCATTCCTTCAATATTGTCTATAATGCCTTCTGTAAGTTGCCTTTTTACAGATTTAAAGTCGAATAAAAGTTGCTTTTTGGCTGTTTTGTATGATTGCTTCTTAAGATTTTTAAACTCCACAGTATTTGTAGCCTGGCTTGCATCTACATCATAAATGCGAACGGTATTTCCAAAACTACCATGTCCTGCAGAAAAGGCTCTTTCTAGAACCATGAATTTCTTCGGTGCATATTCTATTAATTCGGTAAGTCCGTTTACTGCAAAATACATCCATGGAATCTTAGCAATACCTTCCAATTCCATCACAAATTGATCTATAGCTTCTCCGGTTTCAGAATTAAAATGGGTAATTCTAATAGGAGATTTAGTAGGAAATAATTTTGGCTTCGATCCATCTAAAGTTAAAGGAAGTTCCATTCCCACCCAATAACCATCATTAGAGATATTTTTTGTTAATCCTTCGAAAACCCCATTATTTCTTGGTTGTTGTTTTCCTGTTGAAGTAAAGTATTCCGGAAGAGTAAAATTCCGAATAAAATCTCCTTCTGCATTTACATAAAAAACAGATGGTTTTTGACCGGCTTTAATTGCTCCTTCACTAGTGAGAAGTATTGAATTTGAATTCTCTACTCTTACGGATTCCAGGTCCAATGTATTCGCTTTTAAAAAACTGGAAGATCTATCTAATTGTACTACTTCTGAAACTAAAACGGTATCAATTTTATTCTTAGAGATATTGATCTCTGCAGTATAAATTCTTGGGTTACCAGG
>CAZWSP010000021.1:0-28523 GCA_964636585.1 uncultured Antarcticibacterium sp. | reverse complement strand
CTGAAATTCCCCAGATCTTTAATTTTTTAGAGATGGTTTTAAGTCGGGATAATCCTAATTCTACCTGCACTCCTCTTTTTGTTCCAAGTAACTCATGCCACTCATCTATAACAATAGCATTAAGATCTTTAAAAGTTTTATCGTATCCTTTAGAAGACAATAATAATTGAAGGCTTTCTGGAGTAGTAATTAGAAGATCCGGCATTGTGCGTTTCTGCGCTGCCCGTTCCTTTTGAGAAGTATCGCCGGTTCTAATCCCTACGGTTAATGAAGTGCCCATTTCCTCTGCAAATCTTTTAGCAGATTGTTCTATTTCTACTGAAAGTGCGCGTAATGGAGTGATCCAGATCGCTTTTAATCCCTTTTTATGCTTGGTCTTATAATCTGGATTGTTTTTAATGTATTCCAGAACAATTGGCACCCACAAAGCGTATGTTTTACCACTTCCTGTGGGAGCGTTCAGCAGTCCGTTCTTGTTCTGTAAAAAGGCTCTCCAAGTATCTGTTTGAAAAGCAAAAGGTTTCCAGCCCTGCCCCTTGAACCAATCTTTTCCAAGATCGTAAAGTTCAGTTCTTTTTAGTTTTACCTCCTTGCTCTTCATGATAGATCTTGATACTTATTAAAATTTATTGAAAACTAATTCTTATTGAATAAGCGATTTAAGATCTTCCAAAGAGTTAGCGTCTTCTATTTTCTTGTCTTGTCTCCATCTTAAAATCCTGGGAAATCTAGTGGCCACACCACTCTTATGACGTTTAGATTCTGCAATGCCTTCAAAAGCTATTTCAAAAACGTAATGCGGCGTAACACTTCTCACCGGTCCGAAACGTTCCAAGGTATTTTTCTTGATCCAAGCATCCACTTTTCTAAACTCGGCATCTGTAAGTCCGGAGTAAGCTTTCGCAAAAGTTACAAGTTCATTTTTCTCCTCATCCCAAAGTCCGAAGGTGTAATCTGTAAAAAGATTAGATCGTCTACCATGCCCTCGCATAGCATAGGTAAGCACCGCATCTATGGTTAAAGGAGCAACTTTCCATTTCCACCAATCTCCTTTTTTTCTTCCTACTAAATATGGAGAATCCAGTTTTTTTAGCATTAAACCTTCAGATCTTTCTTCTCTTGAGCGTTCACGTTCCGCGGCGACTTCTTCCCAAGAATTAAAAGATATACTTTCCGACAAATACAAAGGAGCTTCAGAAGAATCTACACCTTCAACTAATTCCTTTAAAAAAGCACGTCTTTCCCGATACGGTCTTTCCCGAATATCCTTTCCATTCCATTCTAACAGATCATATACT
Organism: uncultured Antarcticibacterium sp.; assembly: GCA_964636585.1. GTDB lineage: Bacteria > Bacteroidota > Bacteroidia > Flavobacteriales > Flavobacteriaceae > Gillisia. Next base: position 27,225 of record CAZWSP010000021.1, on the reverse strand, counting down.
TTTAGAATCACCGGCACTTTTTTTAATAATGCTTTTGAAACCGTTTTTCTACCAATTCGAGTTTGCAGATCGTTAAAAGTTCCTATCGCCCCATCTGGAAATGGTAAAATCTCTCCATCCATCACGGTTCCGTTTGGAACTCGATTTATAAATTCTTGAAACTCGGGGTATTTATCGGTAACCAATTCTTCCCCGCGACTCCATACAAAAAGTTCATTATTTCTAACGATCACCTGTGAGCGTATGCCATCCCATTTATGCTCTGCACTCCAATCTTTAACATCTCCCAAATCTTTTGCTTCATTTTCTAAAGCATAAGCGAGATAAAAAGGATATGGTTTTGAGAGATAATCTTCTTCATTCTCCTCTAAAATAAGCTGAGTATAAGAGATCTTGGAAGGCTCCCAATTCCCCATTAATTTATAGGCCAGAATATCTTCATCTATATTTGTGGCTTTCGCAAGCGCTCGAGTCATCAATTTCTGACTTACCCCAATTCTAAAACTTCCTGTTATTAATTTGCTGAAAACAAAGCGCTCATAATAATTAAGTTCCAACCAATTTTCATGTAAATACGCTTTCTTTTCTGCATCAGATAATTTTTTCAGTTCGATGATCTCCTCTAGAAATTGGGTTAAACTTTTATCTGAAGAAGCATCGGAAGCCGGGATGATCAAGGCGATGGTTTCAGCAAGATCTCCTACTATATGATAAGATTCTTCGAACAACCACAATGGGATGTTGGCAATTTCTGTTGCCCATGTTCTTAATAAGGTTGTATTTACCGGTCTTGGTGGTCTTCTATGAGAAAGTATGGCAATTGCCCAAACCTTATCTTTATCTGTAGCTTCTAGGAAATAACGCGTTAGCGCTTCCACCTTTAAAGTGGTTTTATTGGTGCTGTCTAGCGTTCTTATTAATTCTGCAAAAAGTTTCATAGGCTGGAAGCTGTTTTTTCAACTGGTTCTACATCCTTTTCCATTTCACTTTTAGCTTCTAATTCGCCAATTTCTCCTTCATACTGAGTTTCTTCGGTTCTGGCATCATATCCTTTTTCCCTCAAAAATCTTGAAAAGATCTCGGTGTAGCCATGTGTACAAATTACTTTTTCGCAACCTGTTCCTTCAATTGCCTCAAGCAATCCTTGCCAATCACAATGATCTGAAAGTACAAAACCTTTATCGATAGCTCTTCGTCTTCTGGCACCTCTAAACGTCATCCAGCCACTTGCCGATGCGGTTACGAAGGGCACCATTTTACGAATCCACGGAGTTCCTTGTGCGCTTGGCGGAGCCAAAACTATGCTGCCCTTTAATTCATCTTTTTTAGTGTCCCTTGTTATTCTTATGGTTTCCGGCATTTTTAACTGCGGCCGTAAAACTTCGGTCATGTTCTCTATAGCGCCATGCGTATAAATTTTTCCGATGCTTGGGTCTAAATACTTCAACAAACGTTGTGCTTTTCCTAAGGAATATCCAAAAAGTACCGAGGTTCTTCCATCTTCCCTATTTTGTTGCCACCAATTGTTTACATCTGTCATTACCTGATCCTGCGGAGTCCATTTAAAAGCCGGCAATCCAAAGGTGCATTCTGTAATAAAAGAATGACATTTTACCGATTCGTAAGGAACGGCAACGCCATCATCTTCCATTTTATAATCGCCTGTGAACACCCAAACTTCACCCTTATACTCGACTCTAATTTGAGAAGAACCAATAATATGACCGGCAGGATGCAGTGAAAATTTTACTCCGTTAATGGTGAAAGTTTCATTCCATTCCTTACCTGTAACCACAATCTCGTCAAGGCGATGCCTAATTATTGGCACATTCGAATGATGCGTAATGTATTTTTTATGTCCCCATCTGGAATGATCTGCATGCCCATGAGATATTATTGCGTGATCTACGGGTTTCCAAGGATCCAGATAGACCTTTGCCTTTTCGCAATAGATTCCTTTATCATTAAATACCAGCAAGGGTGCATTCATAATTATCCTTTTCTTTTAGCTGAAGAAAGTTAGGCTTTTTGCTTTTTTTGATAAAGCGATTAAGAAAAGATTAGCTAATGTAGAGGTGCACGATAATTAACCCCAAAATAGATTTCTCAAATGCGCGGGTTTATTATATTTGTAGCATAAATTATTTGAAATATGTCATTTGTAGATTTGTTTGGCTCAGGAGAGCATTTACGCAATTTAGGTCATTTTGCTGCTATTGTTAATTTAGCCGCAATAGATGGTGAGATTAATGCTAAGGAAGAAATTCAACTTCAAAGATTTGCCAGAAAGCTGGACATCGATGAATCTGAATACTCCAAGGTTTTACAAAATCCTTCCGGTTTTCCTATTTCACCTCCAAACACCGTAGAGCGCAGATTAGAACGCATACATGATCTATTTACCATTATCTTCTCAGATCATGAAATAGATGATGAAGAAGCAAATCTTATAAAAAAATATGCTATTGGTTTAGGTTTTTCTAATCAATCTGCAGATGCTATCATAAACAGATCTATCGAGATCTTTAGCGGAAAACTAAGCTTCGAAGATTACCAATTCCTATTAAATAGGAAATAAAATTAACTAGCTTTCGCTAGCTGCCATAAACTCTTCAGCTTTTTCTACCATTTTTGTGCTTCCGCAGAAAAAAGGCGCACGCTCATGAAGCTCTGTTGGCTTTATATCCATAATTCTATTAAATCCATCACTGGCTTTTCCACCGGCTTGCTCAGTGATAAAGGCCATTGGGTTACATTCGTATAACAATCTCAACTTTCCAGAAGAATTTTGCGAGCTTTTAGGATAGATAAAGATCCCTCCTTTTATCATGTTTCTATGAATATCACTCACCATAGAACCGATATATCTTGAAGTGTACGGTCCTTCGGGTTTTTCCTGTTGGCAATATTTAATATAATCTTTCACTCCTTGTGGGAAGTGAATATAATTACCTTCATTTATTGAATAAATGGTTCCGCTCTGCGGAAACGTCATTTGTGGATGCGATAAATACCAAGATCCAAGTGCCGGGTTCAACGTAAAACCATTTACTCCATTTCCGGTGGTATAAACCAACATTGTAGAGGTTCCATAAATTATATATCCGGCAGCTACTTGTTTATTTCCAGGTTGCAGAAAATCTTCTTTAGTCACCGGAGTTCCAACAGGAGTTACTCTTCTATAAATTGAAAAAATTGTTCCTACGGAAACATTCACGTCTATATTAGAACTTCCATCTAAAGGATCCATAAGCACCACATATTTATTCTTGTGATCTTTATTATGACCTTCAATAGTTATAAAATCGTCGTTTTCTTCTGAAGCGATCCCACAAACAATTTCTCTGTTGGTAAGGGTTTTAATAAAAGTATCATTCGCATAAACATCCAGTTTTTGCTGATCTTCCCCTTGAATATTGGTTTCCCCATAAGCTCCAATAATATCTACCAAACCGGCCTTATTTACTTCATGGTTTACCACTTTCGCGGCAAGTCTAATAGAATTAATCAATCTGGAAAGCTCTCCGGAAGAGTACGCGAAATCCGACTGATTTTCTATAATGAATTCACCTAAAGTTTGATTTTTCTTGGACATTTGTTTGGGATAAGATTAAGTTGCGGCAAAAATATTCAAAATATATAAGTTACTACAACGTTTTCGCGACTTTAATTATTTGAAAGTTCCTTATTTTTGAAAGAATTAACATCCTTATGAAATTTAACATCCGTAAAGCCGAAAAAAAAGACCTTCCACAGGTTTTAGAATTAATTCAGGAATTAGCAACTTTTGAAAAAGAGCCAGATGCCGTAGAGGTGACCGTCTCAGATCTAGAAAAAGCAGGTTTTGGTCCTGAAGCATTTTATACTTGTTTTGTGGCTGAAGCTAATAACAAGATTGAAGGAATGGCTTTAGTCTATTTTAGATTTTCTACCTGGAAAGGTAAAACAGTACATCTGGAAGATCTAGTAGTGCGACAAGAAATGCGAGGTACAGGAATGGGAAGCGCCTTATATAAAAAAGTGATCTCTTATTCTTTAGAGCAAGGCGTAAAACGTGCAGAATGGGTAGTTCTAGATTGGAATACTCCGGCAGTAGAATTCTACGAACGCAGTGGTGCCAATGTATTACAAGACTGGAATACGGTACAAATGGATGAAATTGCAATGAAGAAATTCGTGAATTCTTAATTCATAAAAACACATTCTATTTTAACTTCTCTGTCTTTTTATAAAATGGTTTGCTAAATTTGTGAAAAAGCAGATTATTATGGACTATACAATTAGAGAAGCACAGAAAGAGGATATGCCTCAGGTTCTAGAACTTATTAAAGAACTTGCAGCACACGAAAACGCATCGGGTCAAGTTGAAATTGAATTGAAAGATCTTGAAGAAGAAGGTTTTGAGCATGGCAATTTTAAATGTTTTGTGGCAGATGTAGATGGAACGCTTCAAGGAATGGCTTTGGTATATTTCAGATTCTCTACATGGAAAGGTCGTACTGTACATTTAGAAGATCTAATCGTTAGAAAGGCAATGCGCGGAACCGGTCTTGGTGGAGCATTATACAAAACTGTAGTTCAATATGGTCATGACAATGGGGTAAAAAGAGTAGAATGGGTAGTTTCTGAAGGAAATAAAAATGCCATAGAATTCTATGAAAATACTGGAGCCGATATCAAGAAGAACTGGTACACGGTACATATGGACGAAACTGGAATTCAAAAAAATATTGCCAAATAAGAATGGAAATATTCAAGTTTGGTGGTGCTTCGGTTAAAGATGCTGCTTCCGTAAAAAATGTTCTGAGTGTTGTAAAAAGAACCGGTGAAAAAAGTAAAGTGATCGTGATCTCTGCAATGGGGAAGATCACTAATGCTTTTGAAGTAGTTATTTCAGAATATTTAAAAGATCCAAAACGCCTACCGGATAGCTTAGCTGAAATAAAATCTTATCATTTAGAGATTGCCAATGATCTATTTTCTTCGGAACAAGCTCCTGTTTTTAAAAAGATGGAAGCTTATTTTGATGAGATCAAGAATTTTATGAAGCATAACAAGTCTACCAAATATGATTTTGTATATGACCAATTAGTATGTTACGGAGAATTGCTTTCTACCACTATAGTTAGTGAATATTTTGCCCAAGAAGGAATTAAACATACATGGCTAGACTCAAGAACCCTTATTAGAACCGATAACATTTATCGTGACGCCACGGTGATTTGGGAGGAAACTCAGAATAAGATCACCAAAAAAATAGACAAGGAACAGCTGTATATTACACAAGGTTTTATTGCAGCCGATACCAATAATTTTACTACCAGTTTAGGAAGAGAAGGAAGTGATTATACTGCCGCTATTTTTGCTTATTGCCTAAATGCCGATAAAGTGATTATTTGGAAAGATGTGCCCGGAGTGCTCAATGCAGATCCGCGTGTTTTCGAAAATCCGCAATTACTGCATCAGATCTCTTATGAAGAAGCTATAGAATTGGCATTTTATGGAGCATCGGTAATACATCCAAAAACACTACAACCCCTTCAGCGAAAGGAAATTCCTTTGTTCGTAAAGTCATTTCTAGATCCTTCTGGAGATGGAACAGCAGTTAGCAAAGGCCAAGCGCTTATTCCCGCAGTTCCTTGCTTCATAGTTAAACAAGGCCAAGTCTTGATCTCGTTATCTTCTTTAGATTTTTCATTTATGGTGGAAGAAAACATCAGCGAGATCTTCAGATTATTTCATTTGTATCAGATTAAAGTAGATCTTATTCAGAATTCTGCTATTAGTTTTGCAGTTTGTGTGGATAATAAATTCAATAATCTTGAAAAGCTTATTCAGCATTTAAAGGCCCGCTATAAAGTGAGCTATGTAACGGGAGTTTCTCTTTATACCATCAGGCATTTTGATGATGGCGCGATCACCACTTTGGAAAAAGATAAAGAGGTTTTGCTGAAACAAGTTATGCAAAACACCGTTCAAATAGTAACAAAATCATAATCTGAACAAGGAGTATCGTTTTGATATCTTTGTATAGAATTTAAACCAATTTTTATGGGAATTGTTACGGCTCAGGAAGTAGCCAATGTTATGAATCTTAAAAAATTGGGGCCAATAGGAACAGCTATTGGATGGATCGTACTTCGTACTACTAAACTTTCTATTTTAAATAAAGAATACGATTCCAGAAAAGATCTAGAAGGAAAAGATTTTATAAATTCTTTTTTGGAAGGTTTCGAAATAGATTTCGAAATTCCAGAAAAAGATCTAAAGCGCATCCCTAAAACAGGGGCTTTTATCACTATTGCTAATCATCCGTTAGGTGGAATTGATGGGATGATCTTAATGAAGATCTTACTTGATAAACGAACCGATTTCAAGGTAATCGCTAATTTTCTTTTATACAGACTAGAACCACTGAGGCCATATATTATGCCGGTGAATCCTTTTGAAGATCATAAGGATGCTAAATCCAGCTTAAGCGGTATCAAGCAATCTTTATCGCATTTAAGAGATGGAGGCGCTTTGGGTATTTTCCCGGCAGGAGAAGTTTCCACCAATAAATATGAAAAGCATATTGTAGATAAACCTTGGGAGCCATCCGCAATGAAACTTATTAAAAAGGCAAAAGTTCCGGTTGTTCCCATCTACTTTCATGCAAAGAACAGCACTTTTTTTTACAGACTTGCGGGGATGAGCGATGTGCTGCGTACGGCTAAATTGCCAAGTGAAATGCTGTCTCAGAAAAAGCGCAAGATCATGGTGCGTATTGGAAATCCAATTACGGTGGAAGATCAAGATGCGAATCCAAACATGGAAGCTTTTACAGCTTTTTTGAGAAGAAAAACATACATGCTTGCAAACTCCTTTGAGAAAAAAAGACTTTTTGATCATTTTCCTAAAAGTTTGAAGCTACCAAAAACACCTAAAAAGATTGCCTTATTAACCAATCAGCCTTTAATTGAGGAAGAGATAGAAACTTGCAGAAGATTGGATAAACGCCTTTTAGAAAGTAAGAACTATGAGGTTTTTCTAGCTAAAAAGGTGGTAATCCCAAACATTTTAAATGAAATTGGAAGGTTACGAGAGATCACTTTTAGAGCGGTAGGAGAAGGAAGCAACAATTCTTTAGATCTGGATAGATTCGACGATTACTACTATCATTTATTTCTTTGGGATAAGGACACCAAAAAAATTGCCGGCGCCTATAGAATGGGTATGGGGAAAGAGATCTATAAAAAATATGGAATTAACGGCTTCTACCTGCAGGACCTGTTTAGATTTGAACCCGAGTTGTATGATATGATGAGCCAATCTATAGAAATGGGTAGAGCTTTTATCATTAAAGAGTATCAATTAAAACCAATGCCTCTTTTCTTATTATGGAAAGGGATTGTGCATTGTACTTTGAGATTTCCAGAACATAAATTCTTAATTGGAGGTGTGAGCATCAGCAATAAATTTTCGAATTTCTCTAAATCTTTGATGATCGAGTTTATGAAGTCTAATTATTACGACCCTTACATTGCCCAATATATTCGGCCCAAGAAAGAATTTAAAGTAAAATTGAACGACGCCGACAAGGATATTGTTTTTGATGAAAGTGAAGCAGATCTCAATAAGTTTGATAGAATAATAGATGAATTGGAACCAGGAAGTTTACGATTGCCTGTACTTATAAAAAAATATATTAAACAGAATGCGCGTGTTGTTGCATTTAATGTAGACCCATTGTTCAATAATGCAATAGATGGCTTAATGTATATTAGAATTGCAGATCTCCCGGAAAGCACCGTAAAACCTGTTATGGAAGAATTTCAGAAGGAATTGGAAAGAAAACTAGAAGCGCATTAAATTCTAAGCAGTTGTACTCTTGTTAATTTCATGTTATACTGCCTTCAGAATTGGGAATTACAGGATTTCATGGGTATCTTGAGTTTTTAGAAAATAACATTATGGAACGAGTATTAGTAGTTGGTGCCACTGGGCACACCGGAAAAAGAGTAATTGAGATTTTAAATAGCTCAAACACATTTGAACCTTATGCAATGATCAGAAAGGAAGATCAGAAGCAAATGTTTGAAGATATGGATGTAGAAACGGTTCTTGCCGATTTAGAGAAAGATGTAACCGAAACTGTTCAAGGCATGGATAAAGTGATCTTTGCAGCAGGATCTGGAGGAAATACAGGAGAAGATAAAACAATAGCGATAGATCAAAATGGTGCTATTAAAATGATAGATGCAGCAAAACAAGCCAAGGTTAAAAAGTTTGTGATGTTAAGCTCTATGGGTGCAGATAATCCAGACGTAAATAAAGATCTTAAAGTTTACTTGGAAGCAAAAGGAAAGGCAGATGAGCATCTTAAGAACAGCGGATTAACTTATACCATTCTTCGCCCAGGATCTCTAACAGACGATCTTGGATTAGCAAAGGTAAAACTAGCAGAAAAACTAAACGAAAGTGGAGAAATCTCTAGAGATGATGTAGCATTTTTATTGGTAATGAGTCTTGCAGATCCTTTAGTAAAAAACAAAACCATTGAAGCCTTAGAAGGAAAAGAATCTATTAAAGATGCAATTATTGAAGCAAGTAGGTAATTCGCACTAATTAATATTTATATAAAAAGGCCCAGCTAATGCTGGGTCTTTTTTTTTGAAAAATACAAAATTATGATAAATTGTTATATTTCTCCCCAAAATTAGTTAAGCCCTATTAATTAAGCTTTTACAGGAATTAAATTCGCTGTTATAATTACCAACAAACCACTTCAGTATTATGAATAACTATAAAATAAATAAGAAATTAATTAGAAAAACCCTAATAGCATCAGGTCTTGTGTTGCTGTTTGTAGGTCCTACTTCCTATTCTCAAGATAAGAATGATAAAAAGGAAACTAAAAATAAAGAAATGAAAATGATGAATGGAAAAATGGAAAACAAAGATCCTATGAAAATTATGCCTAAAGGACCTCAGCCAGACTGGGCTCCAAATATAGATCCACAAATGTTAGCTGTCATCGAACAGTTTCAATCTTACAAAAACCCATCTTTTAAAGGTGCTACCGGTTTTCAGTATAGAAATATTAAGTTACCTGCAAACGCGGTGATGGATCTTTTACATAAAACAGGAGTTAAACCAACAGAAAGCAAAGTTGACATTAGCCACAAAATTTTACCTGTTAGTGAAAAAGGTGTGCTTATAAGAATATATAAGCCTAAAAATTCTGAAAAACAAAACTTACCTGTTATAGTATACTATCATGGTGGTGGATGGGTAATCGCAGATTTAGATACTTATGAAGCTGCACCAATGGCTATGTCTGAAAAAGCAAACGCAATTGTTGTTTCTGTTGCGTATAGACAAGCTCCAGAAAATAAATTTCCAGCAGCTCATGAAGATTCATTTAATGCATATAAATGGGTTGTAGAAAATACAGCTGAACTTGGTGGGGATGCATCTAGAATTGCAACTGCAGGAGAAAGTGCTGGAGGAAATTTAGCGGTTTCTGTAGCCTTAATGGCGAGAGAGCGTGGCGTTAAATTACCAGTTCATATAGTATCTGTATATCCAATTGCAGATGGCGATGTAGATTCTCCAAGTTATGAGAAGTATGCGAATGCGGTTCCTTTAAATAGAGATTTCATGAAGTGGTTCTTCGATCAATATGTACCAAACTGGAGCACTAATAATGATCCTTTGATCAACCTTATAGACGCAGATCTTTCTGGACTTCCTGCAACTACGATTATCAATGCAGAAATAGATCCTTTAGAAAACGAAGGAAAAGTTCTTGCTGATAAAATGAAAACTGCCGGGATAGATGTAGAGCGTAAAATGTATGGAGGAGTTACACATGAATTCTTCGGAATGAATGCTGTACTTGATCAAGCAGTAGATGCACAAAAATTTGCAGTAGACAGATTGAAAAAGGCATTTAAGAAATAGTAAAAACTATAATTGTTTAATCCCAACAAAAGCTCCCCCCGTTTAGCTTTTATTGGGATTTTTTTTATTGAAAAAAATTTTAGCAACATCCACTTCCCGGTGCGCAAGAATTTTCGGTTACCAATTCTTCAGTTTCCGGAATTCCACAAATACCTTTTGCCTTGCAATCTGTAGGATTTATATCCAGCTTAAAAAGCAACTGTTCGTTTTTTACTTCATACCCTGAAACATATAACTGAGCGGTGTGAAAATATTGATTGCCATATTCAAACTTTACCTCTGCATCATCTTTAAAAGATCTTATTGTCCCAACTTTTTTCAGAATAGATAAAGCTTTATAAACTGTTAAATATGCAATTTTTCCTAATTCTGAAGGACTCTCCCATAGTTGAATGATAGTTTCATCCCAAGAACTTGTTCCTGCACCACAATCTACAGAATCTATATGCTGATGCTTTATTTCTGTAATATGATAATTAGTGCCCACTAGTGAGTTTGGCGCATATTGAAATAACAGGGCTTTTTCTCTATGCTGGTTTAAAATCGAAAATAATTCAGAAGTTTTCATAATCGTATATTTTATCTATCGCAATATTACGATAAATAAGATTCGCGATGAGGTATTTACTGTTAAATTTTAGAATCACACTCACAAAGTTTATTATTGAAAAGTGCTATTCATAAGAAGAATTCCTAGTCCTTAATTTTAAAATAACGCCAATGCTCGTTACTATCTTTAATGAATTAAATTTCAGATAAGCTATTATGATTGGAAAGAATGGCATCGCCAAATTTCCCCTTTATCTTATTAACTATGGTAGATGCAAGTTTTTTATGAGATTCAACAGTCCATCCCGCAACATGCGGACTTATAAGCACATTTTCTAAATACATTAATTCCTGAAGATCTGCTGGAATGTGATTTTCCTGAAATAAGCTCTCAAAAGAATCCTTTTCATACTCCAACACATCCAGTCCAGCTCCTAGTACCTTACCTTCAATAATCCCCGTAACCAAGTCTGAAGTTACCACGCTTTTTCCGCGGGCGGTATTAAGAAACCAAAAGGGTTTATTGAATTTATTTATAAAATCTAAATTCACCATTTGGTCTGTTTTGGGGGTCCATGGAGTGTGCAAACTAACAATATCTGCCTGATGTTGCAATTCCTCTAAACCTACTTGTGTAGCATTTTCATCTCCAACCCCATTTACAATATCATAACAAAGCACATCCACATCAAAACCTCTTAGCTTTTTAGCAAAGGCTTTTCCCATATTGCCATAACCAATTATACCTACGGTCTTCCCATCTAGTTCTATTCCACGGTTATCTTCACGATGCCATAATCCTTGATGTACTTCTCTATTTGCTTTACTTAGTTTATTCAATAAAGCTAATAGCATTCCTAAAGTATGTTCTCCTACCGCATTTCTATTTCCTTCTGGCGCGGCAAACAATTCAATTCCGTTCTTCTCTGCATAGTCTACATCTATACTTTCCAGACCTGCTCCTACTCTAGCAATAAACTTTAAATTTGGCGCAGCATCTATAAATGCTTTGTCTATTTTAAATCTGCTTCTAATTACAATACCATCAAAAAGATGTTGATGCTCTAGAATTACCTCTTTACTAATGTTATAAGCTTCAATATTATAAAACCCGGCTTTTTGCAGCTCACGGATCAATAATGGATTATTACTATCTGCATGCAAAATGATCATGATTTCTAAATTTTAGGATAGTTTGTTACCGTTAATTCACTTTCAATATCTCCGGTATGTTTTACTGAAAGTTTTTCGAAAAGTAAAAGATGTACTTCCTCATCATTCTTGGTCATTGGGCAATGCTTTACTCCTTTTGGCACTACAATAAGTTGTCCTTGTTCTACCTCTTCTGTTCTATCTTCAAATTGAAGATGTAAGGTGCCTTTTAATACTTGAAACAGTTCATCTGCATCGTCATGCTGGTGCCATACAAATTCGCCTTTCACTTTGGCCAATAAAATTTGCATGTCATCTACAATCGCAATTTGATGTGGATGCCAATGTTTGCTGAATTTCTCAAGCTTTTCCTTAGGGTCTATAGTATTCATGGAAATTAAAAATATACGCTATTAAAAATGAAGTTATTTAAACTGATTTGCGCACAACAGGGGAAAAGGGGAACTACTAAGTTAAAAACCTAATATTAATTTTGCAATAGTAAAGTAAATTAAAATTCCGCATATATCATTACTAGTTGTGATAAATGGTCCGGTTGCCATTGCAGGATCAATGCCCTGTTTGTCTAGAATTATGGGTACAAATGTCCCTATTAAGGAGGCAATAACAATTACAGAAACTAGGGAAATCCCTACTGTAAGTCCAAAAGTAAAATCGAATCCTAAAAGTAAAATTCCACCCACCATTAATAAGATTGCAAGCACCACTCCATTAAATAAACTCAATACAATTTCCTTAAGCAATCTATTAATCAAAGAACCTCTTAACGATTTATTTGCCAGACCCTGAAGCACGATCGCAGAAGATTGAACTCCAACATTCCCTGCCATTGCAGCGATAAGTGGTACGAAAAAGAAAAGTGCCGCATGTTCTTGCATTGCCGCATCAAAAGTTCCTAAAACCGAAACACTTATAAATCCTCCAAACAAGGCCAAAATTAACCAAGGCAATCGCGCTCTTGTTAGTAACCAGATACTATCATCTGCTTCTACATCTTCAGAAATACCCGCAGCCATCTGGTAATCTTTCTCGGCTTCATCTTTAATAAAATCTACAATATCATCAATAGTAATTCGTCCAACCAATCTGCCCATCTCATCTACCACAGGAATAGCCTCTAGATCGTATTTCTGCATGATTCTAGCCACTTCTTCGCCCGGGGTGTGCACATTTACATAATCTACCTGCGGGATGTACACGTCGATTATATGTGCGTTTACAGGAGCGGTAAGAAGATCTTTAAGCGAAAGTCGTCCTTTCAACTTATTTTTATCGTCTACTACATAAATAGAATGCACTCTGGTTACGTTTTCTGCCTGATTGCGCATTTCACTCATGCAACCCGTAACGTTCCAGTTTTCATTAACTTTTACTAATTCCTTTGCCATTAAACCCCCTGCAGAATCTTCGTCATATCGCAGCAATTCCACAATGTTATCGGCGTGCTCCTCATCTTGAATCTGGGCAATTACCTTTTGTTGTCGCTCTTCTGAAAGTTCAGAAATAATATCGGCGGCATCATCGGTATCCATTTCTTCCAGCTCCTCTGCGATTTCCTTGGGAGAAAGTCCGTCCAAGATTCGTTCTCGAACTCCTTCTTCCAGCTCCATTAAGGCTTCAGAAGTTTTTTCGCTGTCTAGTAATTTTATAATATAAGTTGCCTCCTCAATATCAATTTCAGATAAGATCTCTGCGATATCTGCAGGGTGAACATCTTCTAAATGTAGCAGCAACTCCTCATCGTTCTTATTCTCGATGAGGTATTCAATTTTTTCAATTAATTCGTCGCTAAGTTCAAACTGCATATTCCTGAATTTTTTCTGTAAGTTCTATAAATTGAAGGGTGCTTAACTGCTCTGGCCTTTGGCTAAAAATAGCATCTTCTCTTAAATCATCTGGTAACTGGAAAGTTTTTAAGCTATTTCTAAGCGTTTTTCGGCGTTGCTGAAATGCAGTTTTTACGACTCTAAAGAACAACGATTCATCACACGGTAGCGAATAATTCTCTTTTCTTTTAAGTCTTATCACGCCACTATCTACTTTTGGCGGAGGATCAAAAACCGTTGGAGGAACCGTAAATAAATAATTCACATCGTAAAATGCCTGGGTTAATACCGAAAGAATTCCGTAGGTTTTATTGCCATGTGGTGCAGCAATTCTCATTGCTACTTCCTTCTGGAACATCCCAGCAAATTCTGGAATTAATTCTCGATTTTCTAAGGTCTTAAAAACAATTTGAGTAGAAATATTATAAGGGAAATTCCCGATAATTGCATAAGGTTCCTGATCGAAAATCTCTGTGATATCATATTTTAAAAAATCCTTTTCATGTATCTTTCCCTCCAACTGCGGATAGTTTTCTTCCAGATACGTTACACTCTCTGTATCTATCTCTACTACATGAAGATCGATATCCTTTTTCAAGAGGTATTTGGTAAGCACCCCCATACCCGGACCAATTTCCAATACGTTCTTGTAACCCTCATACTGCAAACCTTCAGCAATTTTTTCAGCCACGGTTTCATCTTTCAAAAAATGCTGGCCTAAGTGTTTTTTAGCACGCACAGATCCCGGAGAATTGTATTCTTCTCTGGCTGCAGCGAACTTCTTTTGCTGATATTTATTTTCCTTTGGAGTATAGGGTGTTTTTTTATTTGATTTCATCTAGGGATTTTAATACCAATTACTGTTCACTAACAACTTCTAATTCTGTTCTAAAAGCCACAAATTTTCCTTCAAAAGGTTTGGTTCTAGATCTTAAAGTTGGAGCGTTCTCTTCATAATATTTCTGAAGCATTTCCTTGCTTGCTGTTGTATACTGCACAGAATACGTAATTCCACCCATTTCTTCCTCAACCAGTACTCGGCTCATTAAAGCTTTAGAAAATTTCCCTGTGCTTAGCATTTCTGGAATATGTTCTGTCTTCATCCAATTCACCCATTCATCATGAATTTCCTCTAACACATTAACGGTAACATTATAGATATACATTTTCTTTATTTTAAAATTATCAATTTAGCCTATTTGAGGCCATAACTTGAATTTTTCTCTTTTTAATCAAACTTCGACAGGCTCAGTTTGACATCCAGTTTAATATAATACAATTATTGCTCTAGATCGTCTCCTCTTAAAGATCTAAACTTCTTTCTGGCATCTACAAAATAAATGCTGTCTGGAAAAGAAAAGATTATTTGCTCGTAATACTGCTTTGCTTTTTCAGGATTGTTCAATTCCTCTTTATAAAGTTCGGCTAAAAGAAAGGTGGCATTATCTGCCAAAATTCCTTTTCCGTAGAATTCTAAGATCTTCAAATAATTAGCTTCAGCTTTCTCAAATTTTCCTTGATCAGAAAAAATGCTTGCTTGCTTCAGCAAAGCTTCATCTTCAATTTTTTCGCCTTTATGAGCCGTAAGGATCTCTTCTAGAATCTGAATTGCCTGCTCTTCTTTATTCTGAAAAGTTAGCAGATCTGCTTTTGCATATAATTTTAAAGCGGTTTGGGTAGAATCTTCCAAACTGTTCTCTTTTATTAACAAACTCAGTTCCATTGCATCGTTGGCGATAAGTTGCGTAGAAGATTTTTTAAGCACATCCAATTGCGAAAGTGCCCACTCAAAATCTCCTTTGTAATAACTGGTCTTTGCTACTTTGAAACGTGCGTTTTGCGATACCTCATCGTTCTTTACCAGATTTTGGATCTGAGAATAATAGATCAAGGCCTGATTAAATTTTTGATCTAATACCAAGATATCTGCCAACGTCATTTTTATAGCAGCTTGCTGAAAGTTATTTAATTGTCCGGAAGAAAGCGTTTCTAGCAGTTGTTTTGCCTCTTCTATCTTATTCATTTTGAAAGCCAGAAAATTGGCGAAATCTACCTGAATGGCCATGGTTTCTATTCCAGTACCAAATTCCAAAAGCACTTTTTGAAAATCTTTTTCTATTCCGTTATAATCTGAAGCTTTTGCGGTGGCTAGCTTCATATCAAGCAATAACTGATTTGCCTGAACTAAAATTGTTGGGGAAGAGGTTTCTCCAATAATAAAGCTCACCATTTCCTTAGCATTCTCCAGATCGCCTTCTGCCTTCGCCAAAACCGTAAGCTGAATGATGCGCTGAAGATCTTGATTATTCCTTTTATAAATAGATTTCTCCTGAAGAAAAGCTTTATCAAAATCTTTCTGCTGAATAAACAACCAGGCAAGTAATTCGCTATAAACAGCTTCTTGTGTATTCTGAAGCCTTTGAAGCAGTTGCTTTCTCAAGGCAATATTTGCAGGATTTGAAGCCTCTTCTAAAATATACCTATCGAACTCTCGAACCAGATTAATGCTCATTTCGGGTTGCTTCGCAATAAGTTCTAAATACGAAGAGAACATTTCGTCCAACTTGCCTTGCTCTCCATAAATTCTAGCTAAAGGAAGATCAAAATTCATTTCAGGATTCAGCTGCATCCCAATTAAATAAGCCTTTTCTGCATATTCCAGCAAACTGTAATTCTCGAAACTTCGGGCAACAGAATAAGCATAATTGGTCTTTTCTTTTAAAGACTCTAAGGCTTCCGAATAACTGCTTTTTGCAAGTTCCTGTTTGTTCTGCAACTCGTAATTATGTCCTAATTCTATAAATACTGTGGGATTATTATCGGTATTCTTAAGGCGTTCTTTCAAAAGAGTTTCAGCAAGATCAAATTGTTCCAACTGCTGATGGGAAGCAATCATCCCCATAAAAAAATTGGTGTTTCCCGGAGATCCTTTAACTAGATCCTCATAAATGCTTAAGGCTTTAGCATATTCGCCTTTATCTAAATAGGTTTGCGCAAGCTGATCTGCTTGTGAAAACCCATTTTGAATCCCTATAAAGAATAAGCATATATATAGAAAAAACCGCATTTTGTAAAGATAACAAAATGCGGTTTGTGGGAATAATTATATGAATATTAAAAAGACGAGTGAATGCCGACTCTCAATTTAATCGATCATTGTAAATCCGGTATATTTCACCAATACTTCCGGTACTTTAATACCTTCTGTCGTTTGGTAATTCTCAAGAATTCCTGCAAGCACTCTAGGCAATGCCAAAGCACTTCCGTTAAGCGTGTGCACTAACTCCTTTTTACCATCATTATCTTTATATCTCAATTTCAACCTATTTGCTTGGAAAGTCTCGAAGTTAGAAACAGAACTTATCTCTAACCATCTATCCTGAGCCGTAGAAAACACTTCAAAATCGTAGGTTAAAGCTGCAGTAAATCCTAGATCTCCACCGCACAATCTCAAAATTCTGTATGGCAATTTCAGGTCTTTTAAAATATCTTTAATATGTTCTACCATTCCATCTAAAGCAGCATAAGAATTCTCTGGCTTTTCGATTCGTACAATCTCAACTTTGTCGAATTGGTGCAACCTGTTCAAACCTCTTACATGCGCGCCATAAGATCCCGCTTCTCTTCTAAAACATGGCGTATACCCTGTGCAAGAGATCGGGAAATCTGCATCGGTTAGCATTCTGTCTCTAAAAAGATTGGTCATTGGCACCTCTGCAGTTGGAATAAGATAAAGATCGTCTTCAGTAACATGGTACATTTGCCCTTCTTTGTCTGGCAACTGACCGGTTCCAAATCCAGATGCTTCATTTACCAATAGCGGTAACTGAAATTCGGTATAACCTGCATCTGCTGCTTTATCTAAAAAGTAAGTAATTAAAGCACGTTGCAAACGCGCTCCTTTTCCTTTATAAACTGGAAATCCTGCCCCGGTAATCTTATTACCAAGTTCAAAATCTATAATATCATATTTCTTAGCTAGTTCCCAGTGTGGCATAGAACCTTCTGCAAGAACTGGAATATCACCTTCTTTAAAGATCTCTATATTATCTTCTTCTGAAGTTCCCGCAGGAACAAGATCGTTAGGAATATTTGGAATGGTATATAATAACTGTTCCAACTTCTTCACAGCTTCCGCATTACTATCTGAAAGTGTTTTGGAAACTTCCTTCAGTTGAACCGATTTCTCCTTTAAAATAGTGGCTTTTTGTTGCTCGCCAGATTTAAACAACATCCCAATTTCCTTGGAAAGCTGATTAGATTCAGCTAAAGTTTCGTCTAACTGAGTTTGAGTGGAACGGCGAGTTTCATCTAGAGTAAGGATCTCATCAAAGAGATCTTCCGCTTTAAAATTTCTTTTCTTAAGAGCATTTATATAATCCTCTTTATGCGCTCTAATATTGCTTACTTGTAACATAAGGCCAACTAATTTTTAGTAAGCAGCAAATGTAGCAAAAGCAAGTAAAATTACTGGTCTAAATTAGAAGGTAATATCCAGTCATGGTGTTTAAAATGATGCCATTCCTCACTACCCAGATCTACTTTTGGATCTATCAAAGTTTGATAAGGTCTTCCATTCACCCGCACCTTGGCATCTACAAAAACCTTGATATCTCGTCCTTCTTTGGCATATTCTCTTTTTAAACGTTGTGCAAATTGCCAGATAAGGTCTGGTTTAGAGTTTATTGCACCCATTTGTTTCTTAGAAAGGTATTTAGACTTATCTACAAATTCCATTAAATTGGTTTCCTTATCTACAATTCTAAAAACGGTTTGCCCGCTCTTGCTTCTAAGCATCATTCTCCAAGAAAGTCGATGTCCTTCTTCTGTCCACAATACATCATCTTGAAAGAACCAATGCCTTAGCGGAAGCCCTATTTGAATAATGAACCAAATAGATAGAATGGCAATTACAATTTTTCGATGCTTCGGAACCAGTATTTCATGTTTATCATAATGTTCCTTTTTTCGCCTTAAAAACCATTTATTAATTTTTTCTGAAGGGAAAAAGAATAGGATAAAAGCAAGCGATAAATATGGAAATATCCCGATATGAAAAATGAAGCTGTTAAAAAGGTGAAAAAAGATTGCGGCTATAAAAATGGGAACTCTTGTTCTTTTATATAACAATAGCGGAATTATAAGAAGATCGAATAAAAATCCGAACCAAGAAATGCTAAAATGTGCCCATGGTTGCTGAAGCAGATCTCCCACCAGCCAATAATCTATTTTAGACTTCATTAATATGGCCGGAAAACTGCCGTTAAACCAATCTGCATATAATTTGGCAACTGAAGCATAGGTATAAATGATCCATAATTGAACCACAATAAATAACCATACCCATCTAGGCATAGAGATCTCTCGTAAAGATTTATCTCTCCATGCATCTATAGAGGCGTATCTATGTGCAGGTAAAAAGAACATGATCCCACACAACAACATGAGTAAATAGTAATGGTTGTTATAAGAAGATTTCTGCATTAGATAAACGCAGGCCCACATTATAGTATAACAAAAAATGCTGAATCTATATTTGTAGCCAACCATTACCAAGAGTCCAAAAAGACCCATTAATCCATAATAGTATAACATTCCATTTCCGGGAAGTGGTTGTAGAAATTCGAAACCAATAAAGTTAAAGGTTTCTTGGGGCTCCATTAACGTTCTTCGCACCCAGCCGGTGGCAATACTTCCAAAAGCTTCAATGGCGATAAGCAACCCAAAAAACACCCTGAAAACAACCAGCGCACTATTATCTATTTGGGTGAATAGCCATCTATTCAGCATAGTTATCCTTAATGTATTGGTTGGTGAATGCTTCGTCTTGCTTCATCGCGCGTTTGAGATCTTCTACAGAATCGAAATTCTTTTCATCTCTTATTCTTGCTAACATTTCAATTTGCAGTTTGCTTCCGTATAGATCTTGATCTAACATAAAGAAATAGGTCTCTATAGTTTGCTCTTTGCCTCCAACAGTAGGATTTGTTCCAATATTCATCATTCCATAATAAGGAATATCGTCTATCACAGATCTTACTATATAAACTCCATCTTTTGGGATAAGCTTATACGTTTCGGTGATCTTAAGATTTGCGGTTGGATATCCAAACTTTTTGCCCAAGCCTTTACCTTTAACTACGTTTCCTGTTAGCATAAATGGCTGCTGAAGATACCTGTTGGCTTTTTCCACTTTTCCATCTAATAGTGCTTTCCGGATCTTGGTAGAGCTCACTGCAACATCTTCTATCTCCTGTTGCCCTATTTCTTCTACCTCAAATTCGAATTGCTTTCCAAATTCTTTTAAGGTATTGATATCTGCAGTTCGGTTTCTTCCAAAACGATGGTCATAACCGATGATTATTTTTTTGGCATTTAGGGTGTTCACCAAAATATCCCGAACAAATTCCAAAGCGGTAAGCCTTGAAAATTGGTGTGTAAAAGGATGAATAATCAGGTGATCTATCCCAGAACTCTCTAAGATTTGAGTGCGTTCTTCAATAGTATTTATAAGTTTAATATCGCTTTCATTTTGCAATACCATTCTTGGATGCGGAAAGAAGGTTAAAATAGCCGACTCCATATTGCTGAGCTTGGCCGTATTTACCAACTTTTCTATGATCTTTTTATGTCCGGCATGTACTCCATCGAAAGTCCCAATAGTGATTACTGTTGGTTTGTCGCTTTTAAATGAAAATGCTCCTTTATGTTCTTTCAAGAATGAATTATTTACCGTTAAATGTATTCATTGTAATATTAATTCCGGCGGTTGCAAAAGATTTTATAAGCTCCGCTCCGGTTTCAAAACGCTCTGGAAGTTGTTTTTCCTCTTCTGAAGACCATTCGCCTAGAACATAATCTACCTGCTTACCTTTAGAAAAAGCATCGCTAATTCCAAATCTAAATCTGTTATAAGCTGTAGTATTCAATTGAAGCTGAATATCTTTTAAACCATTATGCCCTCCATCACTTCCTTTTGTTTTTACGCGAATAGAGCCAAAAGCAAGGTTTAGATCGTCTGTTACTACTAACAGATTTTCCAACGGAATTTTTTCCTTAGTCATCCAGTAACTCACCGCTTTCCCACTTAAATTCATATAAGTGCTTGGCTTCAGTAAAATTATGGTTCTGCCTTTAAACCGAAATGTAGCAACATCTCCCAGTTTTTCTGTAGAAAAGGAAACCTCTTCCTTTTCGGCAAGAAAATCTACCATTTTAAAGCCAATGTTATGTCTAGTATTGTAATACTTAGGACCAATATTCCCAAGGCCAACAATCAAAAATTTCTTCATAGGATCTACTTCTTCCTGCGGTTGTTTTTTATTCAATAATCTTCCGAAAAAAGCCAGCATGGAAATAATTTTGGTAAAGATAAAATTAAAAATATTCTTCGGCCTACCAATTTTAGGCTTCCGTTAAAATTGATGCGTATTTCGGCAGGAATTTAATGTTTTGCGTGTTTAATTTGAAGTTGAAATAACTTCAATAAAAAATCCCCTTCAGCAGAACTGAAAGGGATTTCTATAAAATGTATGCTGAATAACTGCTTATTCTTGTACAGCAGCTGAAGAATCAACTTCAGTTGCAGGTACTTCATCTGCAGCAACTTCTTCCTCATCATCCTCTTCTGCAGTAATGTTACGAGATGTCTTAACTTGACATATTACTGTGTTGTCTGGATGTTGGATAGTGTAATCGTCACTAGCTACAGCAGTAACGTACAATTTGTTTCCAATTTTAAGTGAAGTAACATCGGCTTCAATAAAGTCTGGAAGGTTTCCAGGAAGACCCTTCACCTTTAAACGACGTAGGTTATAACGTAAAACCCCACCATTTTTAACTCCACGTGCAGTACCTTTAGTATGCACAGGAATTTCCATATTAATTTCTTTGTCTTCAAATATCTGATAGAAATCCATGTGCAGGATAGCATCGGTTACCGGGTGAAATTGGATGTCCTGAAGAACAGCATCAATTTTATCCCCACCTTCTAAGGCTATTACCACAGTATGCACATCTGGTGTGTAAACTAGGTCCTTGAAGGCAATTTCATCTGCTGAAAAATGTAATGGTTCGCCTCCTCCGTATACTACGCAAGGAACCTTTCCAGCATTACGTAAGGCTTTAGTTACCTTTTTGCCTACGCTTTCTCTTTTAGATCCGTTGATCGTGATTGATTTCATTATAAAAAATTTTAGTGTGCAAAGGTGCGACTTTTTTTCCTAGTATAAAATACTGAAATGGAAATAATTATACGCACGAAGCATTATTTTAAATTGTTTCTTAAAAACAACTTACATTATAAATTTAGAACTGATGGATTTGTTGTGATGTACTCTAGACATCACATCGGCAAAAAGATCGGCACAACTTACAACCCTAATTTTTTCGCTTTCTTGTTTTAACGGAATAGAATCTGTTACAATAAGTTCTTTTAATTGTGAATCTTCAATTCTTTTGTAGGCATCTCCAGAAAGTACTGGATGCGTACAAATGGCTCTTACGCTAATTGCTCCTTTTTCCATCATTACATCTGCAGCTTTGGTAAGAGTTCCAGCAGTATCTACCATGTCGTCTACCAAGACCACGTTCTTTCCAGTTACATCTCCAATAAGCTCCATATGTGAGATCACATTTGCTTTAGCGCGTTGCTTATAACAAATTACCACATCGCTTTCCATAGCTTTAGAATAGGCATAAGCTCTTTTAGAACCTCCCATATCTGGAGAAGCAATGGTAAGATTTTCTAAATTAAGACTTCTTAAATATGGCAAGAATACAGTTGAAGCAAATAAATGATCTACCGGCTTTTCAAAAAACCCTTGAATTTGATCTGCATGAAGATCCATCGTGATAATTCTGGTTGCACCAGCGGTTTCTAAAATGCTAGCTACCATTTTAGCAGCAATTGGCACTCTAGGCTTATCTTTTCTATCTTGTCTAGCCCAACCAAAATAAGGCATTACCGCAGTAATATGTCTAGCTGAAGCTCTTTTTGCAGTATCTAGCATTAAAAGCATTTCCATAAGGTGATCTGCACCAGGATGCGTAGATCCAATTATAAACACACGAGATCCACGAACCGACTCTTCGAAAGATGGTTGAAATTCTCCATCACTATAAGTACTAGTTATAACATTTCCCAGTGGTGTTCCATAGGCGGCAGCTATTTTTTCGGCTAACGCTCTACTTTGGGTACAATTAAAAATTTTTGCTTCGGGAATTACATTTGGCATGTTGTGTTGTGTTTTTAAGTTGAAAACTGTGGTTTTGTTGCGTGCCCCAAATTTAGAAATTTATTCCCTGCAATGCTTCAACTAGCTTGTAGAATGTTCTTAAAATTTTTGAAGGTCATTTTTAAAAAAACTATGGTTTCCATCAATAAATCTAAAAAATGATGGTTTTATAATTACTTCTCATAACATTCCACATACTATTTTAAATTATTTGATGTTGTAAATTGAATCTTAGTAGATTAAATCCTATTTTTAAGCTTATTTTTTTTCGAATACGACAGCTTATATTTAGAAAACACGGCTAATCCCTCGGAATATCATTTTTCACCTAATCTCACTAGATATACTTCTTTTAACCCTTTGTGTTTATAATGGAAAATAAAAATACTACAAATCTCTATGAAAAGGTAGAAGCATTACAGCAAGAGATCAATAAATTAACCGAAACCAATAATACTCCAAAAACGGTTCTTGTTGAAGCTAAAGAAAAAGCTGAAAAGAGTGAGGCGCTGTTATTAACTATTTACAATACCGTAGAAGATGTTATTTTTCAAATAAATGTTGAGCCAAATGGCGATTTTAGATTCAATTCTGTAAATCACGCGTTTTATAAAGTTACCGGTTTAGAAGCTTCTCAAGTTATAGGAAAACTTGCAAGTGAAATAATTCCGGAACCAGCACTTTCCATGGTTTTAGATAATTACAGAAAAGCGATAAAGAAAGGTGAGATGGTAAAATGGGAGGAAATCTCCGATTATCCAACCGGTAAATTATATGGCCAAGTTAGCGTATCTCCAATTTTTGATGCTCATGGAAATTGCACAGAATTAATAGGATCTGTACATGATATTACTTTGGCAAAAGAACGGGAGCTGCTTTTAGAAGCAAAAAATGAGGAGATCACCCTTAAAAACGAAGAACTAAAGGCAGCAAAGGAACGTGCAGAGCAAAGCGATAGATTAAAATCGGCATTTCTTGCCAACATGTCTCATGAGATTAGAACTCCTATGAACGGGATCTTAGGTTTTTCTGAACTCCTTAAAGATGTAAACTTAACGGGAAAAGAAAAAGACAACTACATAGAGATCATTGAGCAGAGCAGTACAAGAATGCTAAATATTATAAATGATATTATAGATATTTCGAAACTGGATTCCAATTTAGTTCGGGTGGAACTAGGAAAAACAGACATCAATGAACAAATAAAAGCTTCAGTAAAACCTTTAATAAGGCTACTTCAGAAAAAGGAGGTTGAAGTAATAACTAACATTCCGCAGGAAATAAAGGACCCAATCCTAATTTCAGATAAGGAAAAGTTCGCGTCTATTTTAAATCATTTGCTTAGCAATGCCTATAAACATACCAAAAAGGGCATGATTGAAATTGGGTATGTATTAAAAAATAGCTCCAGTTCTCCAGAGTTGGAATTCTATGTAAAAGATACAGGAATCGGCATAGAACCAGATAGGCATATAGCTATTTTTGAACGGTTTATACAAGCAGATACCACCAATAGAATGGCAAGGCAAGGCGCTGGATTAGGACTTTCCATTACCAATTCTTATGTAGAAATGCTTGGCGGTAAAATTTGGGTAGAGAGCAGTCTAGGAAATGGCTCGGCCTTTTATTTTACGATTCCTTATGTAGAAGCTAAATTGGAAAAAGAAGATAGTTTTAAATCCAGCACTCAAAAAGAGAACAGCCTACACAACAAAAATCTTAAAACGCTCATTGTTGAAGACGATAGGATCTCTAAAGCGCTTATTTCTAAAGCTGCTAAATCTTTTAGTTCTGAAATATTAGTTGCTGAAAATGGTGTGCAGGCAGTAGAAATTTTCAGGAACAATCCAGATATCGATCTTATTTTAATGGACATCCAAATGCCTATAATGAATGGATACGAAGCAACCAGAAAAATACGCGAATTTAATACTGAAGTAATCATTATTGCGCAAACGGCATTTGCTTTTGCTGAAGACAAAAAAATGGCATTAGATTCTGGCTGTAATGATCATTTAGCAAAACCAATCTTTAGAGATAAACTGGCGGAATTAGTAGAAAAGTATTTTTGATCTAAACGGAAGAAATTCCAGTGACTTTATTTTGGCTGATACCATTCCATAGACGGAAAACCTCTAATTAGCACTTCTAATTCAACTTCTGTAACCGGTTTAATTAAGTAACCCGAAAGTTCACTAATCTTTTTTGCTTTTTCAATATCATCTGGATCATCAGAAGACGTTAGCATGTAGATATGAATAGTTTTCTCGATCTTATTATTAATAGTTTGATATTCTTTTAAAAAGTCCCAACCGTTCATAAACGGCATATTAATATCTAACATCACGATATCTGGTAATGTTTCTGGGGTATCTAATCTCTCTTTTATGCTATTAATACCTTGTTCCCCATCGTAATATTTCTCAATACTGATATTTGGATTGATCCTTTTCAAGGTACTATCAGTGATAAACTGAAAAATTTGATCGTCATCTATGAGAAAACATGTCATTTCACTGCGAATTAATTAAACCTTATTATAAACGATGTTCCAACTCCGAACTCACTTTCAATCTTAATTTCAGCATTCAAAGTTTCTAATTGGGTTTTCACCATGAATAATCCCATTCCTTTTCCGGAAACATTTCTGTGAAATCTTTCGTAAAGTTTAAAGATTCTCTTTCCGTATTTATTAAGATCTACCCCAAGGCCATTATCTTCAATAATAAGGATTTTTTTGCCTTTATCATAACTAGTTGTGATATTTATATAACTAAGTTTATTAGGGTCTCTATATTTTATGGCGTTAGAAATTAAATTTTGCATCACGCTTTGGAAATACATTTTTGAAAATTGAACCGTATTCCATTCGCTCAGGTCGGTGTTAATTTTAATATCACCATCTATAGTTTCGATAAAAAGACATAGGATCTTGTCTATTTCCTGTTGTACATTAATCCCCTCGATCTTCACCTTTTCATCATTAAGCACCCGCACATAAGTTAAAAGATCTTGTACCAAAGAATTGATGCTTTTGGTAATCATACTTAATTTTGGAATTATTGTTTTAACCTCTTCATAATCGTTGGATCTACTCACCATAGAGACCAATGCAGACATACTGGTTGTTGGTGCACGTAAGTTATGCGCAACAATATTGTTATATTCCTTTAACTGCCTATTTCTTAACTCTAGCCTATTTTTTATGGAAGAGAGCAAGACATTCTGACTTTCTAACCTATTTTTTTTCTTCCGAAGCCTAATCACATATTGTTTTTTAATTTTCTCGTTTTTTATTTCGGCCTTGGCTACATAAATTATGATTAGGAGAAAGAAGAGATTGATCAATAAAAGAGCAATATAAAAACTGGTTGAAGCTGCAAAAACATCGGCATTGGTGATTCTGGAGATTAAATACCATTTATTAGAAGTAGTTAATTCGGCATATTTTTCTTTTATCAAACTAGATTTGGAGATCTCTTGTTTAAAATCAAGCGTATTAATTACCCACAATTCCGAATCATAACTAATTAATGAATCTTCCTTCTTATTTATTTTTTCCCATACATCTGGAAAATTAGTTGCATAATCATGCTTTTCTTTTGGATTAATAAGGTGCTCAAATTCGGCATTTCTATCATCAGAGTTGGAAAGAAACTTTCCTTTATCATCAATTAAATAAAAAGAATGTTTTAATTTTTTGTTTAGCATTTCCAGCAATTCCTTTGCATAAAAGTTAATTACTACAATACCCAGTTTTGTTCCATCTTTAGAAAATATTGGTGCGCTTCCCCTAATCATAGGTTTGTAAGGCTGCTCAATTTCGCCAAACTCCACGTTTAAATTAAGAGGAGAGAGATAAATCCCACTGCTATCTAAAGCAATAGTCTTTCGGAAATAATTTTCATTCCTTTTACTTTGTAAGTTTTTTTCATTTAAAAGTTTACCATCATCTGTACGCACTAATCTCAGTGCTTCATCTCCATTTACCTTTAGAAGTCTAAATTGGCTATAATGGTTCATTCCCACTATAAAATTGCCTAGCTCTTCTTCGAATCTTTGGTTAGAATTAGGATTAAAATCTTCTTCGGTAAAGTTGTATTGACTCCAATAAAAAATATTGGCCACCACTGGATTTAAACTTTCTATAATGAGATTACTTTTATTAGAAAGTTCTTTTAGCTCAAGCTGAGCTATGTTCTCTTTTTCATTCAAAAATATCCATATAGCAAGAATTGTGCTGACTAGAAAGAGTGGGAGAAAGTATTTTGCAATTCTTTTTATCATTTAGGGCAATGATTTAATTTTATTAAAAAATCTTAAACCATTCATTCTATGGCAAAAATTCTTAATGGGTTTATTGAATTCGATACATAGAATGTCAATATCTTGGTATTTGTCTAAAATAGTGATAATAACCCATTATAAACGTTAAGGATGAATTAATAAAAACGAGGTTGCTATCTGGATAAACCGGAATTGGGAATAAAGAAAAT
>CAZWSP010000020.1:0-29120 GCA_964636585.1 uncultured Antarcticibacterium sp. | reverse complement strand
AGCTTCAGGATTTTCCTTTAGATATAAAGATAAGCTTCCATAAAATTATAGAGCAATATAAGCTCCAAGTTACGGAAGAGCAAAGCAGTATTTCCAAAGATTATATGGAAAAAATACTGGCTTATGTTTCCGCATTTCCAAAAATGGAGGAAGGGATAGAAGATCCAAACGATCTTGTAAAATATAAGGATGTTATAAAGATCTTGTTGGATGAGCTTTTCCCATCTATCCTTACTAATAATGAGATCAAGGCGGCTTCACTTCCTTTCCATAATTTAGTTTTTAATTCTTCCAAAAGATTTAAAAATATCTTGGAAAAAGCAGGAGACGATTTTGAATTGGGAATGAGAAATATAGACGAGGATATGTATTATATCTATGGTTGTATTCTTATCCTTAATCATCATTATGGTTATAAGATAGATTTCTCAAGACCATTGTATTATGATATTCCAGATGAGACCGGAATTTTAAAGCATTATAGAATTGCCTTAAATGCCGATTTTATTGATATTGAAAAAGGTGAAAATGCAATAGATATTACTGAAGATGATGTAGATAATCTTATTCAGAACATAGATGATGCAGAACTTTGGAGAAAAATGTTCCCTCCTTTAAGCTGGACCTTTAAAGGTTTTATTATCATGAATCTAACAGATGTTACGGTAGATGATGCTATTTCCGATCTTAAAACAACCTTGCTACATAAAGAAACTTCAGATGAAGAAGAACTTCTAAAATTTCAGGAAATCTTTCAATCTATATATAGGCTTCCAGATATTCGAGTGGGATTCACGGTGTTTAATAGAGATAACATGATCTTTGAGCATATGGATAATCGGGATGCTTCCAGTTTTATATTAGATCATAAAAAAGAAGCCGATTGCAGAGAAAGTATTTGTGATGAAACTTTTGACAAGCTTATCAAGGAGCAAGGTTACTTTTCTATTAATAACGTAGAACGGTATGCAAAGGACACCAACAACAATCAGCTTTCTCAGAATTTATTGAAGAATAATGTGATGAGCTGCATATTTGCACCTATTGCAATTGAAAATGAACTTTGGGGAATTTTAGAATTGGTTTCTTAT
The DNA here is from genome assembly GCA_964636585.1 of uncultured Antarcticibacterium sp. Taxonomy (GTDB): domain Bacteria; phylum Bacteroidota; class Bacteroidia; order Flavobacteriales; family Flavobacteriaceae; genus Gillisia. The sequence continues at coordinate 28,029 of CAZWSP010000020.1, read as the reverse complement.
AGAAAGAATGAGCTAAACAGCATTAATGCTATAAAACTGGATGATATACTTCCTTATATAGTAACTGCGGTAGAACGTAATAGAAGTGAATACGAAAATAAGGTAAAAGCAGTGATCCAAAGTGAATGTACAGCTATTCATCCTAGTGTTTTGTGGATCTTCGATAGAGAAGCTAAGCAATTTATTAAAGATTTCAATGAAGATGGATTGGCTTCCTTTAAGGATATCGCTTTTAAAGATGTGTATCCCTTATATGGCCAAATAGATATCGTTGGTTCTTCTGATGCTCGAAATTCTGCAATTCAGAATGACTTAATGCATCAATTAGAAGAGATAGAACATATTATAGATACAGCCTATAACATCGAAAAAATGCCGATTTATGATCAAGTTAGATTTAGAATAACTGAATTTAAAGAAGATCTGCAAGACACACTGAATGCTTCTAGTGAGCAACGAGTGTTTAATCTTTTGCAAAAAGAGGTGAATCCGTTAATGGATCATTTAAGCAAACAATCTGGAGAGTTGCATGATCTTGTTGAAGCTTATCAGAACCGACTGAATAAGGAAACAGGGATCATTTACGATGAGCGTAAAGATTACGATAACACCGTTCAGCGAATAAACCGAACAATGGCTAGGCTTTTGGATAAAAAGCAAATTGAAGCACAAAAGATATATCCGCATTATTTCGAACGATATAAAACAGATGGTGTAGATCACAATATTTATATTGGAGCTAGCCTAAGTCATGATAAGCCGTTTAACGAAGTGTATTTGTACAACTTAAGGTTGTGGCAATTGGCAACGATGTGTGAAATGGAAAACAAATTTTATGAGCTTCAAAAGAATACTCCAATTCATTTAGATGCTGCTTCCTTGATTTTGGTTTTCAATAGCACACTTTCTATTCGCTATAGAATGGACGAGAAGAAATTTGATGTAGATGGTACTTATAATGCGCGCTACGAGATCATTAAAAAGCGTATAGACAAGGCATTTATAAAGAATACCGAGGAGCGAATCACTCAGAAAGGGAAGATCTCTATTGTATATTCACAGAGTAGTGATCAGCGAGAATACTTAAGATATATCAAATACCTTCAGATCAAAAAGTATTTGGGTGACGAAGTAGAATTGTTGGAACTGGAAGATGTGCAGGGTGTAATTGGCCTAAAAGCGATCCGGGTAAATGTTCTATATCACCCGGATGAAAAAGCTTTTGATAAGGCAATAACTTATGATGGACTTATAGATTATTTGAGGTAAAAAGCAATAACAAAGCTTAATACTGAAACTATAATTCCAACCATAAATACTGTGTAGGTAAGTCTTAAAAGAAGGTATTTCCTATGTAATACTTTTCCAAGCAAGTGTAGATCCAGCATTAAAGATTCGTACACGTAATCTTTGTCTTTTATAATTTCATTAATTCCCCATTTAAACTGTTCGAAAGGCATTTTATGGAAATTACCGAAAAATAATAGGTTGATATCTCTATTTTCTACTTGTTCTTTTGTGAATTCACCTGTAGTTACATTTGGTCTAGTAGACATTATAGACAGGATAATTGAAGCCACACTAAAGATCACCAAGATCAGAGTAGGGATCAATAAATGTTTATTTGTTACTGCATCAAGTTTAGGGATGATGTTTGCCAACGCAAGAGAAATAATAATTGCATTTACAGAAAGGAGAATGTTGGCCTTCGTATCGGCAATATCACTTAATTTTATATGGTTTCTTAGCGTAACTCTAAACAAACTCTGGATACTACGCTCTGGATTGTTGTTTTTGAATTCAGCTTTAAGACGGGCTTTAGTTTCTTCTTTTTTAAGTTTCTGAACCTTTTTAGATTGACTTTCTAACAGTTCTGAAAGATTATCATCCTTACCTTCTTTCCAATTCTTTAAAGCATAATCTGTATAGAATCTGTGTTTGTCTGTAAACATATGCACATTTTCTGCAGTCCATTCTCCAGCGCTAAAATTTCGGATATTCAATAATTGAAGCTCTTGCCTTAATAATTCACTTGTATCTTCGAAGTATTCTTTCGCTAAATGTGAACTATCTGCATCGCGAATAATTTTTTCCAAAGTAGTTTCTGGAGTAGTGTTCATTCTAGTAGCCAAAATGCATTTTGTAACACCATCTATAGTTTCTTGATCGGCATTATTTTCCTCCAAAAATTTTGTAGCTATTTTAACACTTTCTTCTTCATGACCTTCAAATTTTTCTGTGTATCCAGTGTCGTGAAGCCAAGCAGACAGCATAAGTATCTCTTGTTCTTTAACATTAATTTCAGAATTCTCAATTAATTCTTTAGTACTTTTAGCCACCCGCTTTGTGTGGCTATAATTGTGAAATATGTATGTATTTGGTAGTTTTTCCTTAAATAAATTTAGGACAAATTTATCAGCCTTTTTTACTAATTCTGTCATGGAAATTTTGATTAGATAAGGAGCCAAATTACAAAAAAAAACCTCTTTTAGAATTTTATGAAAAAAAATAACATTTTTCTAACTTTATTAGCCCTTTTGCTGCTAGTAGGTTGTTCTACCTATGATCCAAAGTACCGTGAGGGAGAACCTACAGAAAATTTTGCATACCCAAAAGACAAGAAAATTGAGAAGTCTTTTTACTTATTAGGAGACGGTGGTTATTCGCCCCCAGGTGGTATCTCGGAAGGTTTGATTGCTTTGAAAAACTACATGGATTCAGTAAAAGTTTCAGGGAACTACGCGTTATTATTGGGAGATAACATTTATCCTGTAGGGATGCCTCCAAAGGATAGTCCAGACAGAGAAGCTTCAGAATATAGGTTAGATGCACAACTAGATGCATTTGAGCAATATGACGGGAAAGTTGTTGTTATTCCGGGGAACCATGATTGGTATAATGAAGGAATTCGAGGTTTAGAAAGAGAAAAGGAATATTTAGAATCTAAACTGAATGAAAACCTTATTTGGACCCCAAAAACCGGTTGTGGGATGAATGTGATCGAGATTTCAGAAAATATAGAATTGATCACCTTAGATTCACAATGGTTTCTGGAAGATTGGGATAAGCATCCAACTATTAACGATAACTGTTCTCAAATTAAAACAAGGGAAGCATTGTTTCTAGAGTTGGCTTCAGAATTACAGAAAAATCAGAATAAAACCATAATTATTGCGCTTCACCATCCATTATATACTAATGGGGTTCACGGGGGACAATATGAATTCACCAGACATATTTATCCATCCCAAAAAAGAATTCCAATTCCAATATTAGGTTCTCTTGCGGCATTAATTAGAACAAGCGGGGGAGTTTCTATTCAAGATGCACAAAATGAGCGATACAAATCGTTGGTTAGAAGGTTAGAAACTATTGCTCAAGGATCAGAGCGATTGATCTTTGTTTCTGGACATGAACATTCACTTCAATATATCGAGCATGATAGTATAAAGCAGATCGTTGCAGGATCTGGATCTAAAGGATCTTACGCAGTGTTGAGTAACGACGGGTATTTTGCGTATCCAGATCAAGGTTTTGCTGTTTACGATGTTTTTGAAGATGGATCTTCCTGGGCGAGCTTTTATGGAAATAAAGATAACAAGGCAAAGTTATTATATCAAAAAGAAGTATTTGCAGCGCCTAAGCCTTACGATGTTTCACATTTGCCAACTACCTTCCCAGCAACTATTACAACTTCAATTTACGAACAGGAGGAAACAGATAAAACAGAACTTTATAAAAGTGTTTGGGGACAACGGTATAGGGAACTTTATGGGAAATCCATCAATGTTCAAGTTGCTATTCTAGATACACTTTATGGCGGTTTAAAGCCAGTTATAAAAGGGGGAGGACATCAAACCATATCTATACGTCTGGAAGATAGTTTGGGTAGAGATTATAACATGCGTAGATTGAAGAAGAGTGCGGTGCAATTTCTTCAGGCGGTAGCTTATAAAGACACCCCGGTTCAAGATCAGTTAGAAAACACGATTGCTGAAAATGTGATAGAAGATTTTTATACTGCAGCACATCCATATGCTTTTTTAGCGGTTCCTAAATTATCTGATGCGATTGGTCTTTATCATACCAATCCAAAATTATTCTATGTTCCGAAGCAAAAAGCTTTGGAAGAATACAATACAGACTTTGGAGACGAATTGTACATGATAGTAGAACGGCCAGAAGATGATTGGACGAATAAAAAATCTTTCGGAGAGAATACGATTGATATTTTGAGCACTTCAGACATGTTGGAAAAGCTTCGGAAGGATGAAAAATATTTTATAGATGAGCCAGCATATGTCAAAGCTAGAGTTTTCGATATGCTTATTGGAGATTGGGACAGGCATCAAGATCAGTGGAGATGGGCAGAAATGGAAACCTCGGCCGGTGATAAAAGGTTCCTTCCAATTCCAAGAGACCGAGATCAGGCTTTTTCAAATTTTGATGGAGCATTTTTTGGAACCTTAAGAGGTTTAACCGGATTTGCAAATCAGTTTGCGGTTTATGGTGATGATATTAAAGATGTAAAGTGGTTTAATACTGCTGCCACCGGGATGGATAGATCTTTATTACAGAATGTAAGCCGAGATACTTGGATTGAGCAGGCGAAGTTTATCCAAGAAAACATGACCGACGAGGTTATTGAAAATGCTTTTCTAGAATTGCCAGAAATTACCCGAGGAGAAACTACAGATTTCATTGTGAAAAGTTTGAAGGGGAGAAGAGAAAATATTGTGGAAATCGCTACTAGATATTATGATTACATGGCGAAACTTGCCATTGTAACTGGAACAGATAAAGATGATTATATAGAAATTGAACGTTTAGACAATAACCAAACGAAAATTATTGTTTCCAGAATTAAAGACGGTAAAAAGGCAGATCTTATAAGCGAAAAGATCTACAATAAAACAGATACCGATGAAATTTGGATCTACGCCTTAGATGACGATGATGTTATTCACGTTAGAGGAGCAGCAGATAAAAATTTGATCTTTGTAAGAGTGATAGGAGGGCAAAATAACGACATCTATAATGTTGCCGAAGACAGTGGTAGAAAAGTGAAGATCTATGATTATCTAACAAAACCTAGCACTGTGGAATCTCAAGGAAATGCTAAGTTAAGATTCAGAGATAACTATATGCAAAACACCTTCGATAAGGATAAGAAAACCTTCAAATCTGGATCGCTAACTCCGGGAATTGGCTACAATCCAGATGATGGTTTAAAGTTAGGGATTCAGCGAATTGCGACAGTAAATGGATTCAAAAGAAATCCTTTTACTACACAGAGCACCTATCAATTTGCATATTATTTCGGTACCAATAGCTTCGATTTGAGTTATCAGGGAGAATTTGCTCAAATTTGGGGGAATTTCAATCTATTAGTGGGAGCAAATTACTCCAATCCTAATTCTGTAACCAACTTTTTTGGCTACGGAAATGAAACGCCAAATTATGATCAGGATTTGGATTTCGATTATAATCGAGCGAAAATTGAAAAAGCGGGAATCAAATTCGGATTCGTTAGAAAATCACCTTTCGGAAGTTATTTCGGGTATTTAGCTTCATTTGAAGGGATTAAAGTAAAAGAAAGCCAGGATAGATTTATTGCTGAAGAATTTAATGGAGTAAATCCTGAAGTTTTCGATAGAAACTATTTTGGAGCATTAACGGGGACTTACAGATATGAGAGTTATGATAAGGATCTGAATCCTTCAAGAGGGATGAAATTTGAGTTGATAGGTGGTGGAAAGATCAACTTATCTGATCCTGATAGATATTATGGATACATAAATCCATACTTAGGTTTTTATAATGCAGTGTCCAAGAATAGAAAACTGGTTGTAAAATCGCAAGTTCAGGCACAGTTTAATATTGGCGATGATTACGAATTTTATCAAGCTGCACAAATAGGAGCAGATACAGGATTAAGAGGATACAGGCAAGAGCGTTTTTCAGGAAAAACTGCGCTGGCAACCGGAGCAGATCTTCGATACAGCTTTAACCAATTTAAAACTTCATTTTTACCTTTTCAGATAGGAATTTATGGTGGATTTGATCTTGGTAGAGTATGGAATGAAGAAGAAGATAGCAAGGTGTGGCACGATAGTTACGGCGGTGGACTTTGGATAAACAGTGCTGAAGCATTAAGTGCAAAATTTAGTGTGTTTGGAAGTGAAGAAGATGTTCGTTTTAATTTTGGCTTCGGATTTAAATTTTAAAACTCATTATTATAATGTTGAAAAGGCTCGCTATAATTGCGGGCCTTTTTATTTGGAGATTTCAGATCTCAGCCTTAAGTGTTAAATAAATCTTAAAACCGAATAACTATTATTCTAGTTATAGCAAAATTGTTGTTCTTCGCTCTTCATTCAAACCAAGGTATATGTTCAACCGTTTATTGTTAAGTTTCATTTTCACTTTTACTTCTATTTTTTGCTTCTCACAGGAGTTTTCTATCACCGGTAAATTAATAGATCTAGATTCGAAATTACCCTTAGAAGCCGCCACTGTTTTTGTAGAATCTGTAAAAGACAGTTCGTTAATTACGTATACCATTTCAGATAAATTTGGGGTTTTTGATCTAAAGGGAAGAACACAAGAAACAAAAGTGAACTTATATATCTCCTTTGTTGGGTATCAGCCTTATGAAAAACAGCTTAGCTTAGAAGGTGATAGAATAATCTCTCTGAATAATATTTCACTAAATGGACAGATAGAATCTTTAGGAGATGTGGTTGTTCAAGGAAGAAGAGCACCGGTTACCATTAAAAAGGACACCTTAGAATTTAATGTAGCATCTTTTAAAACTAAAAAAGATGCAAATGTAGAAGACCTTTTAAAGGAACTTCCCGGAGTAGAAGTGGACGATCAAGGAAATATCACTGTAAATGGTAAACCCGTAAATAAGATCCTTGTAAATGGGAAACCTTTCTTCGGAAATGATCCAACTATCGCAACTCGAAATCTCACTAAGGAGATTGTTGAAAAAATACAAGTAACTGATACTAAAACCGATTCTGAAGCTTTTAATGGAGAAACAGGAGACGATCAGAATAAGACCATAAACATCACCATTGACGAAGAAAAGAACAAAGGTGTTTTTGGGCGTGTTGCTGCAGGAGGTGGAACCGATAAGCGTTTTGAATACGCCGGACTTTTAAATTATTTCGACAACGATCTTAGAATTAGTGCCCTGGCCGGTGGAAATAATATTAACTCTCCCGGATTTAGTTTTGGCGAGATTCAAAAAATGTTTGGGAATGCCAACTATATAAGTATTAGTGGTAATGGTTCCTTAAATTTTGGAGGAAGAGTTTTTGGTGGGGGAGAAGGTATAACCAATTCCAGAACGGCGGGAATGAACTATGCAGATAATCTTGGAGAGAAAACAGAGATCTCATCAGATTATTTTTACTCAGCTTCAAATTCTTATGAAGATAGAATTAGAAGTAGAGAGAACATTCTACCGGAACGCCGCTATTTTTCGAATCTAGATTCTAGATCTGAAGCTAATAATGACAATCATGCGATAAATGTAAATTTGAAAACTAAAATCGATTCTACATTTTTAATTGAATTCAGGCCTAGATTCAATTATACAAAAGGAGATTCTCGCTATAGTAGTTCAGAAGAAACATTAAATGCAAGTCGGGAATTAACTAACTCCTCTAACACAGATAACGATGCAATTAGAGAAGGGAAAAATTTTCAAGGAGATCTTATTTTAAATAAGAAATATGGAGCTAATGGTGGATTTGTGAAGTTGAACATAGGGAATGAACTGAATAGTACCGACAGTGATAATTTTTTACAATCTCAAACCAGAATATTTGGAGATAATCCTCAAGATATTATAAGAGATCAATTTACAGATGGGAATCAGAAAACTAATGCAATAGATGTAAGCGCAAGTACAAGAATTCCGTTAGTAGGAAAAATGTTTTCTATGGATCTGGAATATGAATTCGTGAACAGAAATAAGGATGATGAACAATTGGTATATGACAGGGACATGAATTCAGATACCTATTCTTTATTCAATTTAGATCAAAGTACAGATTTCTCAAATTTGGATAGAAGTTCTAAACCTCAAATTGGATTTATGTATGAAGTAGATAAGTTTCGAATAAACTTTAATACCGGTTATGTTTTTAGAACCTTAGAAAGTGACGATGCTTTACGAGGAATTAATTTTGAAAACGATTTTAATGCTTTTGAATACAACGGAAATATTAGATATAAGTTCAGTAAAAGCACATCGCTTTACACAGGATTTGGTTTGAATAACCAAGTCCCTAGTATAAGACAATTATCTCCTTACATCGATGTTTCAGATCCATTAAATATTGTTCAGGGGAATCCCAATCTAAAACCTACCAAATCGAATTATTTATATTTAAACATGAATAATTACGACTACCAGACGCGAACAGGATTTTATACCTATATAAATATAAATGTAGATAATGATAGGGTTGTGTCTAGATCTACTATAGATCCATCGTTCATTAGAACAACTACTTACGATAACGTAGATGGTTATTATCAGATCTATGGAAATACCAATTACAGCAAAAATATTGCTTTAGACAGCCTTAGAACCTTAAATGTGGAGACAGGAATTGGCATAGAGGCCAGTAGAAATATAAATTTTATTAATGGGGTGAAGTATGCTAGTAGAAACATTACATACCGACCAGAAATTGGTTTAAGGTTTACTTGGAAGGATTTATTTGAAATTAGGCCTAACTACCAATTAAATTATACCAGCAATAAGTTTGATATAGACAATTTTGAAGATAGAAATTTTGTAAGACATGAAGTACGATTGCGTGCAACCACATACTATCCCAAGAAATTGGAATGGAGCAATGATATCAGATATTTTTATAATCCTGATGTAGCTGCAGGTTTTGAAACCAATTCTGTATTTTGGAACAGTTCTCTTGCTTATTCTGTGTTGAAAGATAACGGAACCATCACGTTTAAGGTGTACGATCTATTAAATCAGAATACAAACTCTCAACGTACTGCAACGCAAGATTACATACAAGATTCAGAAAGCACAGTATTGCAACAATACTTCATGCTAGGTTTTAGTTATAAATTTAACACGTTAGGTAAAAAGGGTGAAACCGGAAAAAGCACTTTCTGGTTTGATTAAAAAAAAAGCTTCTCAATTCGAGAAGCTTTTTTTTACTTATTCTTTATTCTTTATTCTTGGGTTCATTAATAGACAAGTTATTAGTGAAATCGATAGTTCTGATAGGGAATGGAATATTGATACCATTTTTATCAAAAGCTTTCTTGATTGCTATAATAGCCTTATTCTTTGCTACTAATACATCTCTATTTCTCGTGACATCTGTCCAAAATCTAACAACAAAATTTATAGAGCTATCACCAAATTCTTGATACATGAATTCTACTTCTTCATTACCACGTTGTGGAAAAATTTCCTCCATAGCTTCCGTAGTAAGTTTTTGAACAAATTCCAGATCGCTACTATATCCAACTCCGCAATTCACCATAACTCTAGATCTCGCGGTTCTGGTAAAGTTTTTAAAAGGTTCTTCCACGATTTTGGAGTTAGGGATCATCACATAATTATTATCTGATTCCTTAACTACAATATTTCTTAGGTTAATTTCCACCACTTCACCGGCATAGCCATTTGTTACCACCCAATCTCCAATTTGTAATTCGGGTAAGAAACTTAAAATAACTCCACTAAATGTATTGCTTAGCGTTCCTTGAAGGGCCAAACCTATTGCAAGTCCAACTACACCTGCCCCGGCAAGAACCGAAGTTAAAACCTTATCTAGATTCAATAAACCTAAGGCCACAAAAAATCCTAAAAGGATAATTATAACCTTAACTACCTTAGTGGTAATCTGCCTTATTGAGGCTTGACTCCCTTTTTTTCTAAGTAATCTATCGGTTAATTTTGCTCCATACTTTGCAATAAATATAAAGATCACAAAGATGATCGCGGCTAAAATAAAGTTTGGAAGATTAAGGATTATTGCATCAAGCCAAGAGGCCATTTTATCCCAAATTCCTTTTATTGATTCATTTAAGTTGAAGTTGTTGAACATGCAGTAATTTATATATTATAGGGTTTTATGAGTATCGCTAGTTTTCATTTTCCATGCATCTAGCATCCAACTTGTTTTTTCTAGCTCTCTAATATATCCACCAATAAGATCTATTGTTCCTTCATCCCCACCTTTGTCCGCAACCTCTGCAACCTTGCGTAACTGCTTCAATATAGTTCCGTGATCCTCTAATAAAGTTTTTATCATTTGAGAATCTGAAAGGTCAGATTTAGATTCTTTTACACTAGCAGATTTAAGATATTCGCTTAAATTACTAACTGGCTGATAGCGAAGCGTGAGAATTCTCTCAGCAATTTCATCCACCTTTAGTTTGGCATCATCATATAACTCCTCAAATTTCTCATGAAGATCGAAAAAGTTCTTTCCAATAACATTCCAATGAAAGTTTCGAAGTTTTTGATAGTATAAATGGTAATCGGCTAATAATATATTTAGTTCTTGAACAGTGTTGGCTGTTTTTTTATCGTCTAATCCTAAGTAGTTCATAGTTTTTATTTATTGATTCTTAAATTTCAATACAAAAATATGATAGTTCCTGCGTTAAAGCAATTTTATCGCTGGGTTTAATACAAGTTTAACTTGTGATTTACTCGGTATCTCTTTGAGATTTAAGATCCAGTTTAGCCATAAGCTCTTTGGAGATCTGCCCGCCAGAAATTCCATATCCGTCTACCACTGTTCCCTTTTTTCCATCTTTAGTATGGATACAATATAAAATTGCATTATCATCTGGATTGCTCATTCCTTCAAATCTCAACACTTTGTCTACTTCAAAATCATCTACACCGTAAGATCTTGATTCAGATTTAAGCTCGATTTGTTCATCCAGTAAATTGAAATCATGTTCATACCCTTCTTCTAACTTCAATTTATTAATAGCTTGTGAAAGTGTTCCGTAATCCTTCATGGTTAGTTATTTTAATATTAAAAAGGAAAGTTACTGCCATGGATTTCCAAATGCAAATTGGCGAAGTTGTTTAGTATAAGTTTAACTCGGATATTCTAATAATTCCTCGTTATTTTTATTTTTGAAAAGTGCAAAGGGAATGGCGAAGAAAATAAATAAATACCAACCGGTTAAGATCCCGAAAAGTATGATTAACGCCGCAACTATAAATAACCAATAAGTTTTTATGAATTTCATAGGCTTATAAAGAGTAGTATAAGTAGCAATAAATAATAGAACCAGTAGATCTTTGGTTTCTTTGGATCACTTCCGAATAAAAATATGGTGACCTTATAGTAGAAGCTTCGGTTCTTAGCAATATTATTATAAGCAATATTGCTGAAGGATTTAAACCAAGTTATATTTTTATACCAAAAATGCCATTTGGAATTCCCAAGGTAATGTTGAATTTTATATGCTGAATCGGGTCCTGAAAATACATTCCCATTCTCATCAATAAGTCTGCTGGCTTTCTGAAATTCTTCTCTTAGTATATCTGGAAACTCAGAAGAAGCATCTTGATATTTTCTGAATAACACTTTGTCATGAAGCCGGTGTTCCCATCTGTCTTTCCACCATTTGCAAAATTTACAATCGCCATCCCAAACAAAAGTTGGTTCTAATGGAGGATTACTAGTTTTATTAATTTCTTTAAACATGCAATTGATTTGGCTTAAGCCTAAAGTTATAAAATTGAAATTGATACTTTTGTTGAAATTAACAATTTTAAGGATTAAAACCTTGCTAAATGCAAGTTGGTATATTTAGATTTATGCAAGAACAATTGAAAAATAAGGTTTTAGTAACGGGAGCCGCTGGATTTATAGGGTTTCATATAACAAAAAAGTTATTAAACTTAGGCTTTGAGGTAATAGGTTTAGATAATTTAAATGATTATTACGATGTTAATCTCAAGCTCGCAAGACTTGGAGAGCTTGGCATTCAACAGGATGGAGTAACATATAGTGAAATTCTACAAAGCGATACCTATTCTAAATTTCAATTTATCAAGCTGAATTTGGAGGACAGAGAAAAACTACCAGAAGTTTTTGAGCAGCAAAAGTTTCAAATTGTTTGCAATCTGGCAGCACAAGCAGGAGTGAGGTATAGTTTAGAAAATCCGGAGGCATATATTGATAGTAACGTGGTAGGTTTTCTTAATGTTCTGGAATGTTGTAGAAATCATAGTATTAATCATTTGGTGTATGCAACAAGCTCTAGCGTTTATGGACAAAATAAAAAGGTTCCATTTTCCGTACACGATAACGTAGATCATCCCATAAGTCTTTATGCAGCAACAAAAAAGAGCAATGAATTAATGGCTTATACCTACAGTCATTTATTCAATTTCAAAACTACTGGGCTTCGTTTCTTTACTGTTTATGGCCCATGGGGGAGACCAGATATGGCCATGTTCTTGTTTACAGATGCAATTATAAAAGGAAAACCTATTAAGGTTTTTAATGGTGGAAATCTAGAAAGAGATTTTACATATGTTGATGATATAGTTGATGGTGTGGTCGCAATCATAACAAAAAGCGAGAATCAAAAAACCAATTACAGCCTTTATAATATAGGAAATAGTAAACCGGTTAAGCTTCTAGATTTTATATTGGAGATTGAAAAACAAACCGGAAAAATTGCAGTTAAGCAAATGATGCCAATGCAAGCGGGAGATGTAGAAACAACTTGGGCAGATGTAAGTGAATTGGAGAAAGATTTTGGATATGAGCCTAAAACTAGTATAGAATTTGGGGTTGGTGAGTTTATTGGGTGGTATAAGGGGTATTATAATTAAATATTATGTTATCAAGAATTTATAATTATTTAAAGATTTGTAATTAGGAAATGTATAACGGTTTACTCATGTGACATTCAATAAATAAAAGGATCTGTACTTTAAATAATTCAAGTAATTAGATTATTAAAATTGGGAATGGTATCATTATAAGGTAATTTATACCTAAGATATATACAAGCCTATTAAAAGCATTTGATTTTATTTTTTTTTAAAATCTTTGAATAGAATTTCTAATCTTATTTTAAAAAAAAAGATTTCATTTCAATTTTGCCGATGCCTATTTTCACAAGATATTAATCAAAGTTCTGAATGTTTAGAAAAAATAATTTTTCAAATTAAAGGTGTTCTTGAATCGTTTAAAGAGTTTGGTGTAAATGTTACAGAAAAAAAATAATAAAAACTTCGGCTTGGCTTATGAAACTTTCTGAAATTGGTATATCATTAAAATTTTCGGTAACACTTTTTTTTATAAGTGCCGTTTTTTTCTTTTTTTTTGGCATTTATTTTGGACTCGATTTTACAGATAGTTTCTATCATTTAAATCAAGCAATTCAACCTGTCGGGGACACATATCTTTACCCTTCACTATACAGCTCCATAATAATAAGGGAAATCATAGGTTTTTTAGGAAAAGAAATTATTACTCTAAGATACGTAGATTCCTTTATATTATTTTTTTCCTTTCTTATACCGTTTTTGTTTTTTAAAATTACCAAATCTTGGATTGAAGTACTTATTTATATTGCATTTGGTTTGATATTATATTCACCATTTGCTTTAAATATACTAGGATATGATACCCTTAGCATCTTTATAGTTTCTCTAATTTTTACGGTAAGTGTAATGTATTTAAGAAAGCCAAAAACCTTATTAATGCTTATTTTGGCAATACTTACCGCTATCGCAATACTTATTAGATTACCCAACCTCATATTAATATTTATTCTTGGTGCGATAATGGTAATACGTGAGACAAAGTATTTTAAAGAAGCAGATGAATCTACAAATTTAGCTAATCCTTTGTTTTTTATTTTTTTGGTGTTTTTGGGAGTGTTTGGAGGGTATTTTTTTTATTATAATAGTTGGTCAGAATTTACTAGTGCCACTGGCAATTCGGGATCTCACCATCTTGTTGACCTTTTAACTAAGTATTTTAGAGATGGTATAAAATTTCTGATTTGTATATTTTTTATTATATCAACTTATATTCTTTATAAAATTCACCATAAACGGTCTACTTTAATCGTTTATATCTGCATCCTATTGGCGTATTTTTTATTTCTTGGTATTTTTAAGGTTTACGAAGCTTATAAATTTAATTATGGGATTTTTCTTTTAGCATTATCAGCTTCTATTGTTGGACTACATATCTTTTATAATAGGGAGAAATTATCAGGATATAAACAATTGGTTTTATATCTTTTTATATTATTTCTTTTCGTAAATCCATTTGGCTCTGATACGGGGCTTCTAAAAGGATATTCAATGTTTCTTTTACTTCCATTTATATTATCAACCATAGATTTGGGCTTAAAAAGATTTTGGTTTGTAGTAATGTTAGCTATAATTCCATTCACTGTTATTACAAAAATTTTATCTCCCTATCAAGATATGAATTTACTAACTCATGACACTACTCTCAATCATAATCTGCTTTCTTCCATAAAAACCAAGAAAGTAAGAGCTGAATACTTATTGGAAATAGATAAGCAGGTAAAAGACCTAAAAACACAATCTTACAAGATTTATTTTTACGGTAATAAAAGTCATATTTTTGAATATTTATATCCGGATAATTCCTTTGGAATAAGGGCTTTTTGGAGACCTATTGATGATAGTAAATATTTACCACAAATTAAACGAGAAATATTAAACAAACCCAAAGTGGCAATTTTTTTAGTCCCTAATTATCCTGAATCTCCAATAGATGATTTTGGTTTAATGGAAGATGAACTATTAAAAATGAATTTTAAAAAAACAGTAATGAATGAACATGTTGTTTTTTTGAAGAATTAGAATTACTGAAATAGATATTTCGAAATAAATAATGTTAGACTAAAAAATAATGAAATTGTTCGATATTATTATTTTAAAATATTGAGATGTTGGCAATTTTAAAAGAACTAAGACGAGAACTCATTGAAAAGTTTAGTGTTAATTTTATTGGCATTTATTAAAAGAGCCTTACTTGCATTAACCATTAAAGGAATAAGGTTTTAGGTTAAAATTTGTGTTACTTTATAATTATTATGTTGCACATTTATATTTTTTAAATTAATAAGTTAATATCATTTATTAGGTTGTTAATTTTTCTAAATTGGTTTTCTTTGGGAATGTGATAATCCCACAGGGAATTTTATCTGGATATTTAATTTGTTAAAATGATTAAATTATTTAATTATTTAATGGTTAAGTTATACTCTCTATATTTAAAATATTAATTTTGCTTTTTAACTTTTAAAAAATAAATTGCAGATTATCAATCATTTGAAAATGATCATATTAATGTTGAAATAAATAATTAGCTATTGGGTTTAAAAAAATCGAAAGCTCTAATATGTTTTTAGTGCAATAGGGTTGTAGATCTTTAAGTTTAAGAGTCGAGTTGTAACTATATTGGGTTATGATAGTATTTCTCAAAAATGATTAATAAATGGAAAAAATAAAAATTATTCAACTGCCAAAAATTTTAGACCCTCGTGGTAATTTGAGCTTTTTGGAAAGTGGCATTCATATTCCATTTGAAATTAAACGGACATATTGGATTTATGATGTA
Organism: uncultured Antarcticibacterium sp.; assembly: GCA_964636585.1. GTDB lineage: Bacteria > Bacteroidota > Bacteroidia > Flavobacteriales > Flavobacteriaceae > Gillisia. The sequence goes on along the minus strand of CAZWSP010000020.1, from coordinate 12,379 downwards.
CCTGGAGGGGAAATTAGGGGAGGCCATGCCTTTAAAGAGCAGAATGAATTTATAGTAGTTTTATCAGGAAGTTTAGATGTTATAGTGTATGATGGAAAAAATGAGAAAAAATTTTCTTTAAACAGATCTTATTATGGATTATTTATTCCTAAAGGGTTTTGGAGATACATGGAAAATTTTGCGACTAATACCCTAGCTTTAGTTGTTTCAAGTACATCATTTGATGAAAATGATTATATAAGAGATAAAGTGAAATACAAACAGTTTATACAAAATGAAAATATCGGTATTTGACTGCGCAATCCTAGAATTACCACAAATCAATAACAGGTCTGGTAATATTACAGCTATACAGAACAACAGAGAATTACCTTTTGACGTTAAGAGGATATTTTATTTATATGATATACCCGGTGGTGAAAGTAGGGGAGCTCATGCACATAAAAACTGTCATCAATTTTTAGTGGCAGCATCCGGATGCTTTGAAGTGCAGCTAGATGATGGAAATATTAAAAAAACCGTAATGTTAAATCAACCTTACAGAGGATTACATATTCCACCTGGAATTTGGGCATCAGAAGTCAACTTTTCATCAGGAGCAATTTGCTTAGTACTTGCTTCAGATCTATATGATGAGAATGATTATTTAAGAAATTATGAGGAATTTATAGAATTTAAAAAATGAAATATTTTACTCACAAGTTATCAGATGTTCAATCCGAAAAAATAGGTGATGGTACAACCCTTTGGCAATTTGTAGTGATATTGCCTAAAGCTGAAATTGGAAAAAATTGTAATATTAACTCTCATGTTTTTATTGAAAATGATGTAATTCTTGGCAACAATGTAACTGTAAAAAGTGGTGTCCAAATTTGGAATGGAATAAGATTGGAAGATAATGTATTTATAGGTCCAAACGTTACATTCACAAATGATTTGGTTCCGAGATCTAAAATATATCCTAAATCATTCGAAAAAACTGTAATAAAGAAAGGAGCATCTATTGGAGCAAACGCCACAATAATTGCTGGAAACGAAATTGGTGCGTTTGCTCTGATCGGGGCAGGTTCGGTAATAACAAAATCGGTTGGAAAAAATGAGTTATGGGTGGGCAATCCAGCTAGAATAATAGGTTATGTTACTAGGGAAGGTGATATTTTAGATTTGAATTTAATTCATAAGGAATCAAAAAAAAAATATGGCTGGATTAATAATGAACTAAAAGTAGTAAATGATTAAATTTTTAGACTTACAAAAAGTTAACGCCCAGTTTGGGCAAGAGTTAAAGGAAGCGGCAAATAGAGTGATTGATTCTGGGTGGTATTTAATGGGAAAAGAGCTGGAAACTTTCGAAAAAAATTACGCCTCATTTTGTGGTACTAAATATGCATCAGGAGTTGCAAATGGACTGGATGCACTTCGATTAATTTTTAAAGCCTATTTGGAAATGGGTGTATTAGAAAAAGGCGATGAAGTAATTGTACCAGCCAACACCTATATTGCTTCAATTTTAGCAATTTCTGATAATGATTTAATTCCAGTTTTTGTTGAACCAAATCTTCAAACTTATAATTTAGATTCAAAAAAAATAGAAGCTGCAATTTCTTCCAAAACAAAAGCAGTGTTAACTGTTCATCTATATGGCCAAAATTCTATTGATGAAGAAATGTTAGAAATTTGTAAGAAGTACAATTTAAAGTTGATTGAAGACAGTGCGCAATCTCATGGTGCCATTTGGAATGGACATTTAATGGGAAGCGTTGGTGATGCAGCGGGACATAGTTTTTATCCAGGCAAAAATTTAGGTGCATTGGGAGATGCAGGAGCAGTAACAACTAATGATGATGCATTAGCAAAAACTATTGAGGCATTACGAAATTATGGTTCTCATAAAAAGTATGAAAATATATATCTAGGTTTAAACTCTAGATTAGATGAGTTACAGGCAGCTTTCTTAAATATAAAATTAAAATATATTCAACAAGATATTTTAAATAGAAGAAAAGTGGCCCAGTATTATTTGGAAAATATTAATAATCCGGAAATTGTCTTACCTAAGGTTATAAATAGTGAAGGGCATGTTTGGCATCTATTTGTAATTAGAACCTCAAAAAGAGAAGAGCTTATAAATTATATGAATGATAATGGTATTCAGACATTGATTCATTACCCTATTCCGCCTCATAAACAAGAAGCTTTTAAAATATACAATTCGCTAAGTTTTCCAATAACAGAAAAAATTCATAATGAGGTTTTAAGCCTACCCAATGGGCCAATTTTGGGGAATGATGAGGTTATTAATATTGTAAAAATACTTAATGAATTTTCGATTTAGTCGTAAACTCGCCACCATAATTGCTGGCTTCTCTGGAGTTGGGATTATAACAACTTTAGTTTCTTTAGCGGCTATTTATTTATTTCTTGAAATTTTTCAGACACCTCTAATTCTTACTTATTCTACAATATATTTCTTAACTATACTTTTGTCATATTCTCTTAATTCATTATTAGTTTTTAAATCACCTCTTGAATTTAAGAAAGGCATTAAGTATTTTTTAATTTACTTAAGTGGTATGGGAATTGGAATCGTTGTTTTATGGTTACTTAAAAAAACTTTATCTTTCGAACCTTATATACTTGCATATATGGTTCTTCCCGTAACTATGATGTGGAATTTTATTATGTCATTTTATCTTTTCAAACCAAATACAAATGTTAAGTCTAATATTACTCTCGTATTTTAGTGGTGAACGTATTAATCAAGTTCATAATAAACTTTCCTCTCTTCTTTCCAAGGAAGAGATTGAGTTTGAATTAATAATTATAGATGATGGATCTACGGATAATTCATTCGAAATAGCTAAAAAACTTGAAGCACAAAAAGAAAATGTACATGCATTTCAACTGAGCAAGAATTATTCTTCTCATTATGCGATTTTTGCAGGCTTGAATATGTGTAAGGGTAATTGTGCTATGCCAATACCTGATGATGAGCAGCAACCATATGTTAGTATAGTGGATATGTATCGAATTTGGGAAAAAGGTTCTAAAGTAATTATTCCTTACCGGGAGGAAAGAAATGATGGGTTAATCAATGATCTATTATCAAATACTTATTATAAAACAATTAATTTTTTATCAGATGTTACATTTCCTCAAGGTGGTGCTGATTCTTTTTTTATTGACAGAGAGCTTATTGATTTAGTAAATGAAAGGATTCACCCAATAAACACTTCAAGCATTATAGAAGTGCTTAGACTTGGGTTTTCACCTGTATATTATCCATATGTTAGAGTAAAAGGAATAAACACAAAGAGTAGATGGACATTTAAGAAAAAAGTTAAATTATTTAAAGATACATTTTTTTCATCTTCAACTTGGCCAATTAAGATAATAACAAATTTGGGGTTGTTTTTCTCAATTTTCGCTTTTGCAATCATAGTCATTTACTCTTACATTAGGTTTTTTGGTAATCATGATTTTTGGGGAGAAATTTTTCCAGGATGGACGTCTACTATTATTATAGTTTCTTTTTTTAGTGGTTTAATACTCTTTTCACTTGGAATTATAGCAGAATATATTTGGCGTATTTATGAAGAAGTAAAATCGCGACCGGGATATATAATTAAGAAAAAATAGTGCAAATAACACCAATATTTTGTCCAAACTAATAATAATAAATTTTGAATTAGTAAGACATGTTATATTATTTTTATGTGCTATAGAGTTTTACTATTTAATAATTAGAGTTCATATAATTGAACCGGAAAAAATTGAGGAAGGAATGGTTTAAGAAACAGTAAGCCTTTATATTATCAAAGTGTTTAGCCGTCTGGACTATTATTAATCTTACCCGAAATACCCAACTCAATAGTTATTTATGCAATGGTTCAAGTTTAAATAGTTAGAATAAATGAATTATATTTTTCCTCTGCTATAATATAGTCTTAAGTTAATTTTACATTTAGTTATTCAAATATTGATAGCATTTCTTCATAGTCATTTATTCAATTTTAATTGAATGAGTTAAAAATTATCATAGATTTTTTGATACGTGTTCTATTTTAAATCAAACTATTTTTAGTTAAAGAGGATATTTTGATTTATGCATACTAACCGCTTTAATAGATGAAATTTTAAAGTAAATAAGGAAATTTTCAATTAAAAAAAGCTGAGCATTCAATTGAGAGATTTTGAAAAAACTTTTTAAGATTTAAGTAAATTGTAAAAAGAATTTAGGTATGAGGCAAAAAATAGGTGATTTCAAGTATTATGAGAATTTCAATATTTTAATGAAATTTATTGACCTAAGAATTATTTTAAAAAATTAAAAATAAGTATTATAATCAATATCTAGAAAACCATAAATTTTTTTGGAATTCTTTAAGATTTTTAAGAAGATAGCTTAATATGGAAATACTATCTTTGCAGCTTGTTAATCAAAACATTTGCCAAATATGCAAGATCAATTTTCTGAATTAAAATCTGCAAAAATTTTAGTCACCGGAGGAGCAGGATTCATTGGTTCTAACCTTTGTGAAACACTTTTAAGTCTAGGTTCTGAAGTTATTTGCTTAGATAATTTTGCAACAGGTAAAAGAGAAAACATTGAAGCTTTCGAGGATAATTCTATGTTTACGTTAATTGAAGGTGATATTAGAAATTTAGAAACTTGTCACAAAGCTACTAAAGGAGTGGACTTTATTTTGCATGAGGCTGCTTTGGGTTCTGTTCCAAGATCATTAAATGACCCTATTACTTCTAACGAAGTTAATGTTTCGGGGTTTTTAAACATGTTGGTAGCCGCAAGGGATGCAAAAGTGAAACGATTTGTTTATGCAGCAAGTTCTTCTACCTACGGTGATTCAGAGAATCTTCCTAAGGTGGAAAATGTTATTGGCAAGCCCTTATCTCCATATGCGATTACGAAGTATGTAAACGAATTGTATGCTGATATTTTTAAAAACGCATACGATTTGGATACTATTGGATTAAGATACTTTAATGTTTTTGGAAGAAAACAAGATCCCAATGGAGCTTACGCTGCCGTGATCCCAAAATTTGTTATTCAATTAATGAATCATGAATCACCTATAATTAATGGTGATGGCACCTATTCTAGAGATTTTACATATATAGATAATGTAATTCAAATGAATCTCTTGGCACTATGTTCCGAAAACGAAAATGCTCTGAACGAGGTTTATAATACTGCATTTGGAGATAGAACGAATTTAATAGAACTCACAACTTTACTTAAAAATTATTTAGCCGCATATGATCCTGAGATCTCCAATATAGAAATCAAACATGGTCCTAATCGTGCTGGAGATATACCACACTCATTGGCTTCTATAGAAAAGGCTAAGACCAATCTTGGTTATAATCCGCAATACAACATTCAGGCTGGCTTAAAAGATGCAGTAGATTGGTATTGGAAAAATTTAAAATAAAAAATACAATAAAAACATTATATGGATAAGGATATAAAAATTGCAATTATTGGTTTAGGGTATGTAGGATTGCCACTCGCTAGATTATTTGCAACAAAGTTTCCAGTAGTAGGTTTTGATATTAATGAAGCTAGAGTAAAGGAATTAATGAGCGGAACAGACTCTACCTTAGAAGTTGAGGAAGATATTTTACGTGCATCGTTGGTTGATAAGCTTTCTGAAAAAGTCGGACTTTATTGTACTACCAATCTCGATGAAATTAAAAACTGCAATTATTATATAATTACAGTTCCAACCCCAGTAGATAAAAACAATCGTCCAGATCTTACACCTTTATACAAGTCAAGTGAGACTGTTGCAAAGGTACTTAAAAAGGGAGATATTGTAATATATGAGTCTACTGTGTATCCAGGAGTTACAGAAGATGAATGTATTCCAGTTTTAGAAAAGTTTAGCGGACTTAAATTCAATGAAGACTTCTTTGCAGGATATTCTCCAGAAAGAATTAATCCGGGAGATAAAGAACATACTGTAGATAAAATACTTAAGGTAACAGCGGGATCTACTCCAGAGATAGGAAAGAAAGTAGATCAGCTTTACAAAGCAGTAATTACCGCGGGTACTCATTTAGCTCCTACTATAAAAGTGGCTGAAGCAGCAAAAGTTATTGAAAATTCTCAGCGAGATATCAACATTGCATTTGTTAACGAACTAGCAAAGATTTTTAACTTGCTGGAAATTGATACTAACGATGTTTTAGAAGCTGCAGGAACTAAATGGAATTTCTTACCATTTAAACCTGGATTGGTTGGTGGTCACTGTATTGGGGTAGATCCTTACTATTTGGCACAAAAAGCTCAAGAAGTGGGGTATCATCCGGAGATCATTCTTGCGGGAAGACGTATGAATGATAGTATGGGACAATATGTTGCATCAGAAGTGGTTAAGTTGATGCTACAAAATGACATTAAAGTAAAGGGAGCTGAAATTTTAGTTTTAGGAATAACTTTTAAGGAGAATTGTCCAGACGTTAGAAATACGAAAGTAGTAGACGTAATTAAAAGTTTAAAGGAATATGGTGTAAACATCACAATTTACGATCCTTTGGCTAATCCGGAAGAAGTAATGCATGAATATAATCTTACTACTTCTAAAACCTTAAGTGATAAAAAGTTTGATACTATTGTTTTAGCGGTAGCCCATAAAGAATTTCTAAATGAAGACCTAGATAGAATTAAAAATCCGAATGCTGTGGTTTATGATGTAAAAGGAGTTCTAGGAGATAAATGTGATAAAAAATTATAGCATGAAGATTACCAATATATGTTGCATAGGAGCAGGTTACGTGGGAGGTCCCACAATGGCTATTATAGCACAAAAATGTCCTCATATAAATGTTACTGTTGTAGATATTAATGAAAAGAGGATTGCTGCCTGGAATGACGAGGACGTGAATAATATTCCGATCTACGAACCAGGACTTTCGGAAATTGTAAAAGAAGCACGAGGTAGAAACCTATTTTTCTCTACTAAAGTTGATGAAGCTATAGAGAAAGCTGAAATGATTTTTATTTCTGTAAATACCCCAACCAAAACTTATGGAATTGGTAAGGGGATGGCTGCGGATCTAAAGTTTATTGAACTTTGTGCAAGACAGATCGCTCGCGTATCGAAGTCGGATAAAATTGTAGTTGAAAAATCTACTTTACCTGTACGTACTGCTGAAGCATTAAAAAATATATTAGAAAATACTGGAAATGGAGTTAATTTTCAAATCCTTTCCAACCCAGAATTTTTAGCAGAAGGAACTGCAGTAGAAGATCTATTGGCTCCAGATAGAGTTTTAATAGGTGGAGATATAGATTCTGAAAAAGGTAAGGAAGCTGTTAATGCATTAGTTGATGTTTATGCAAATTGGGTTACTAAAGAGCATATTTTAACTACAAATGTATGGTCTTCTGAATTATCTAAACTAACGGCAAATGCATTTTTAGCTCAGCGAGTTTCAAGCATAAATGCTATGAGTGAATTGTGCGAAAAAACTGGAGCAGATGTGAATGAAGTTGCCAAAGCTGTCGGAATGGATACGAGAATTGGATCAAAATTCTTACAATCTTCTGTAGGGTTCGGTGGTTCTTGTTTTCAGAAGGATATTTTGAATTTAGTATATATTGCCAAGTCATTCGGATTAAATGAAGTAGCAGATTATTGGGAGCAGGTTATCATTTTAAATGATCACCAAAAAAGAAGATTTGCTGCAAATATTGTCAAGACCTTATTTAATACAGTATCTGGGAAAAAAATAGCCATTTTAGGATGGGCCTTTAAAAAAGACACAAACGACACTAGAGAATCTGCGGCGATCTATGTTTCAGATTATCTTTTAAATGAGCAAGCTGAAATTGTGGTCTACGATCCCAAAGTTACAGCAGAGCAGATTTACGCAGATTTAGATTATTTAGGGTCAAGGTCAGATTCAGAGAATAGATCTCTTGTAAAAGTGGTAAATTCATCTGAAGAAGCTTGTGAGAATTCTCATGCTGTTGCTATTTTGACAGAATGGGATGAGTTTAAAGAATTGAATTGGAAAGCTGTTTACGATAATATGTTGAAACCAGCCTTTTTGTTTGATGGTCGGAGATTATTAGAAAGAGAAACAAAGGAAAAAATTGGATTCGAATTTTATGCAATTGGGAATTAAAACTGAAAATATTATATGAAAATTTTAATCACAGGAGGAGCAGGATTTATTGGGTCTCACGTTGTAAGACTGTTTGTTAATAAATATACCGATTATAAAATTTATAATTTGGATGCTTTAACTTACGCAGGGAATCTAGAAAATTTAAAAGATATTGAGCAAAAGGATAATTATAAATTTTTAAAAGCTGATATAAATAATGCTGACGAGATTGATGAATTATTTAAAGAATATAAATTCGATAAAATAATACATTTAGCAGCAGAATCACATGTTGATAGATCAATCACTGATCCTTTAGCCTTTGTTAAGACAAACGTCATTGGAACAATGAATTTGTTGAATGCTGCGAAGGAACATTGGTCGAGTGGTTTTGAAAATAACTTATTTTACCATATAAGTACTGATGAAGTTTATGGAACACTTGGAGAAACTGGTTTATTTACAGAAACCACCTCATATGATCCAAATTCACCATATTCTGCTTCTAAGGCTAGTTCAGATCATTTTGTAAGAGCTTATGGTGAAACTTATGATCTACCTTATATGATTACGAATTGTTCAAATAACTATGGTCCTAATCAATTTCCGGAGAAGTTAATTCCACTTTTTATTAATAATATAATAGAAAATAAAAGTTTGCCTGTTTATGGTGATGGTAAATATACTAGGGATTGGTTGTATGTAATAGATCATGCAATAGCAATAGACCTTGCCTTTCATGAGGGAAAAAATAAAGCCACCTACAACATCGGTGGTTTTAATGAATGGCAGAATATAGATTTGGTTAAATTATTATGTAGTATTATGGATAAGAAACTAAATCGTACTGAAGGCACCTCAGAAAATTTGATAACCTATATAAAGGATAGACCAGGTCATGATAAGAGATATGCTATTGATGCGTCCAAAATTAATAAGGAATTAGGATGGAAACCGAGTGTTACTTTTGAAGAAGGTTTAGAAAAAACAATTACCTGGTATTTAGAAAACGAGGAGTGGTTAAGAAATGTGACCTCCGGAGATTATAAGAACTATTACGAAAACCAGTATCAATAAAATTATATAATTACAATTATGAAAGGAATTATTTTAGCAGGTGGTTCAGGAACAAGGTTATTTCCAATTACTATTGCTGTTAGTAAACAGTTATTACCTGTGTATGACAAACCGATGATCTATTATCCGCTTTCTGTTTTAATGCTTGCTGGTATTCGGGAGGTATTATTTATAACCACACCACACGATCAAGAAGCCTTTAAAAAGTTGCTTGGTGATGGTTCGCAAATTGGATGTAAATTTGAGTTTGCTATTCAAGAACAACCAAATGGATTAGCGGAAGCTTTCATTATTGGTGAAGATTTTATAGGTAATGAAAAGGTTGCTTTAGTACTTGGTGATAATATATTTTACGGTAACGGATTTGGATCTTTACTTAGAAGCAAAGTGAATATTGAAGGAGCTGCAATTTTTGCATATCCTGTTAAAGACCCAGAACGTTATGGGGTTGTAGAATTTGATAATAATTTCAAAGCGCTTAGCATAGAAGAAAAACCTGAAGATCCTAAATCTAAGTATGCGGTTCCTGGGTTGTATTTTTACGACAATAAAGTCGTAGAATATGCTAAGAATGTAAAGCCATCTGCTAGAGGTGAAAAAGAAATTTCTACTATCAATCAAATGTATTTAGAGGATTCTAACCTAGAAGTTGGAGTTATGACCAGAGGAATGAGTTGGTTTGATACGGGGACGGTTGAATCTCTAGATGATGCTACGGAATTTATTAGAGTTATTCAAAATAGACAAGGGGCAATGATTGGCTGTATTGAAGAAGCGGCTTTGGAAAGAGGATTTATAAATCCTGATCAATTGAAAGTTCTAAGTGAGCGTTACGGGAAATCAAAATATGGTAAATATTTAAAAGAAATTTCTAATATTCATTAATGTCTCTTAGAAAGCAGGCAACTTCTGGTTTCGTTTGGACCTTCGCTCAACAATTTGGGAATCAATTCATAGGGTTTTTTGTGTCCCTTATTTTAGCTAGATTATTACTTCCATCTGAATTTGGATTGATAGGAATGATTGCGATTTTTGTTTCTATAGGTAATATGCTGGTAAGTAGCGGATTAACTCAATCTCTTGTTCGATCTTCTAATATTGATGAAGATGATTATTCTACTGTTTTCTACTTTAATCTAGTGAGCAGTATAATTATTTATTTCATTATCTTCTTTCTCGCACCATTGGTAGCCAAATTTTATGAACAACCTATAATTACTGATTTATTAAGGGTTTACTGTTTAACGTTCATAATTTCTGCCTTTGCTGCGGTTCAGCAAGCGAAATTAACAAGAGAGATGAATTTTAAGACACAAGCCTTTATTTCCATTCCATCTACAGTTACCGGAGGGGTAGTTGGAGTTGTTTTGGCTTATTTAGGTTTTGGGGTTTGGAGTTTAGTTTGGAGTTATTTAACCACCTCCGTTGTTAATACCATTCAATTGTGGATATATTCAAAATGGTCACCATTACTTGTATTCAAAAGGGAAAAATTTATAAGTCATTTTAATTTTGGATATAAACTAACCCTTTCGGGACTTTTAGAAAGTATATTTAATAATATTTATTTGATTGTTATTGGTAAATATTTTTCAGTTGCTCAGGTTGGTTTTTACACTAGAGCAGAAACTATGAAACAGCTGCCAGTTATTAACATTTCAACTACCTTGCAAAAAGTAACTTTTCCAATTTTTTCAAGTATTCAAGATGATGATGTTAGGTTAAAAAGAATATACAAACAATTAATGGAAATCGTAATTTTTGTTATTGCTCCTGTTCTAATTTTCTTAGCAATTTTAGCAGAACCTACTTTTAGGTTTTTATTTACAGAAAAATGGCTTCCTGCAGTTCCTTATTTTCAAATATTATGTATTACAGGAATTCTCTATCCAATTCATTCTTATAATATAAATATTCTAAATGTGAAAGGAAGAAGTGATCTAGTCTTAAAGTTGGAAGTAATTAAAAAAGTTGTTATAATTATCACAATCCTTATAGCCATAAAATTTGGAATATTAGCTTTGTTATATGGTCAGATATTAACTTCAATAGTTGCTTTTATAATTAACACTCATTACACTGGGAAATTGATTGATTATAACGCTATAGAACAATCTAAGGATATATTGCCGGCGATAGGAATAGCAATGGTTTCGGGAGCCCTCATCTATTCCTTTGACACTTTTATTATACATGATTTTAATGATATTTTTAGAATTATAATTGGCGGTATTTTGGGAATACTGAGTTATGTGCTTTTTGCTTATGTTCTAAAATTTGATAGTTTAACTAATATTAAATCTTTAATCTTAAAAAGATAATTACAATGATTCCTGTAACGAAAACATTTTTTCCACCAATTGAAGAATATCACTCTCAGATAAAACGAATTTGGGACAATGAATGGTTAACCAATAGGGGAGAGTTAGTTTTAGAACTAGAAAATTTATTAAAAAAACATTTAGGTCTCAAACACACTACATTACTAACTAATGGAACACTTCCAATACAAATTGCACTAAAAGTACTTGCTAAAAAAGGTGAGGTTATTACTACACCTTTTAGTTATGTAGCTACCACTTCAGCTATAGTGTGGGAAGATTGTACACCTGTTTTCGTAGATATCCATCCAGATTATTTAACTATAGATGAAGATAAAATTGAAGCTGCAATCACTTCAAAAACCACGGCAATTTTAGCTACTCATGTTTTTGGGAATCCTTGTAATATTGAAAAAATTCAAGAAATAGCCAAAAAGTATAATCTAAAGGTAATTTATGATGCTGCCCATTGTTTTGACGTTTTATATAATGATAAAAGTTTATTTCAATACGGAGATGTCAGTACTTGTAGCTTTCATGCTACTAAACTTTTCCATTCTGCTGAAGGTGGAGCTTTTTTCTGTAATGATGATGAGCTGAATCATAAAATGTTTTTTAGTCATAATTTTGGTCACAATGGTCCTTTAGATTTTCATGGGGTTGGTATTAATGCGAAAATGAGCGAACTTCAAGCCGCAATGGGATTAACTGTGTTGCCGTACATGGATATTATAAAAAGCAAAAGAGGTGAAATTGTAGAGTATTATAATAATAATCTAGATTTTTCAGGCTTAAAAACTATGCGAATTAGAACAAATACAAAATGGAATTTTAGTTATTATCCA
>CAZWSP010000019.1:0-29585 GCA_964636585.1 uncultured Antarcticibacterium sp. | reverse complement strand
TGATGTAATTGTTGGGAATGCAATGCCAGAAGCTGAACAAGGTTTAAACGTAGGGAGATTGATCTCTTTAATGGGATTGGACACCGTAAAAGTTCCTGGTGTAACAGTGAATAGATATTGTGCCTCTGGATTAGAAACTATAGCAATAGCTTCAGCAAAGATCCAGGCAGGAATGGCAGATTGTATAATTGCAGGTGGTGCAGAGAGCATGAGTTATATCCCAATGGGAGGTTACAAGCCAGTTCCAGATTATAAACTAGCGGCTCAAGGTCACGAAGATTATTACTGGGGAATGGGATTAACTGCGGAAGCAGTTGCAAACGAATATAAAGTGAGCAGAGAAGATCAAGATGAATTCGCTTTTAACTCACATCAAAAAGCGTTGAAAGCTTTAAAAGAAGATCGTTTCCAAGATCAGATCGTTCCAATTAAAATTGACGAAACTTATGTGGATGCGAATGGTAAAAAACAAACCAGATCGTATACTGTAAATAAAGATGAAGGTCCTAGAGCAGATACTTCAAAAGAAGTGCTGGCTAAGTTAAGACCTGTTTTTGCTGATGGCGGTAGTGTAACTGCTGGTAATTCATCACAAATGAGTGATGGAGCTGCATTTGCCTTGATCATGAGTGAAGAAATGGTAAAAGAATTCAATTTAGAGCCTATCGCGAGATTGGTGAGTTATACCGCAGTAGGAATAGAGCCTAGAATTATGGGGGTTGCTCCTATTACAGCAATTCCAAAAGCTTTAAAACAAGCAGGACTTCAACAAAATGATCTTGAGTTAGTAGAGCTTAATGAAGCATTTGCATCTCAATCTTTAGCCGTGGTAAGAACTTTAGGTTTAGATCCAGATAGAGTAAACGTAAATGGAGGAGCTATTTCTATGGGTCACCCTCTTGGATGTACCGGAGCAAAATTATCGGTTCAATTATTCGATGAGATGCGTAAGAGAGATCTTAAAAATAAATACGGAATGGTTACCATGTGTGTTGGTACAGGACAAGGAGCTGCCGGAGTTTATGAATTTCTTAGTTAGAAATAAGAATTGAGATTTAAGTAATTAGATCTAAAGTGGAATAAGAAAAAAAATAATTATAAAGTGAGATTATCAATATTAAAATCTCACTTCTAAATACTAAATAAAAATGAGCACAGAAACAACAAATAAGGAATTACTACGTGGAGGTCAGTTCTTGGTAAAGGAAACATTAAGTGAAGATGTTTTTACACCAGAAGACTTTTCTGAAGAACAAAAAATGATGAAAGATTCGGTTAAAGAATTTGTAGATCGTGAGATCTGGCCGAAAAAAGAAGAATTTGAAAAGAAAAACTACGCTCTTACAGAAGAGATCATGCGTAAAGCAGGGGAATTAGGTTTTCTTGGAGTTTCTGTTCCAGAAGAATATGACGGATTAGGAATGGGCTTTGTTTCTACCATGTTAGTGTGTGATTATATTAGTGGAGCAACAGGATCTATTGCAACTGCTTTTGGTGCGCATACTGGAATTGGAACTATGCCAATTACTTTATATGGTACCGAAGAGCAAAAGAAAAAATATGTTCCAAAATTAGCTACTGGCGAATGGTTTGGTGCGTATTGCCTTACAGAACCTGGTGCAGGAAGTGATGCGAATTCTGGAAAAACTAAAGCAGTTCTTTCTGAAGACGGAAAATCATACAGCATTAGCGGACAGAAAATGTGGATCTCCAATGCAGGTTTTGCTAATGTTTTTATTGTTTTCGCAAGAATAGAAGATGATAAAAATATTACAGGTTTTATTGTAGAGAACGATGCTTCAAACGGAATTACTTTCGGGGAAGAAGAAAAGAAATTAGGAATTCATGCCTCTTCTACTCGTCAGGTTTTCTTTAATGAAACAAAAGTTTCCGCAGAAAATATGCTTGCAGGTCGTGGCGACGGATTTAAAATTGCCATGAATGCATTAAACGTTGGTAGAATTAAATTAGCTGCGGCTTGTTTAGATGCACAACGTAGAGTTACAGATCAAGCAGTGAAATATGCAAACGATCGTGTTCAGTTTAATACACCAATCGCACAATTTGGAGCGATAAAATCTAAATTGGCAGAAATGGCTACTTCAGCATATGCAGGAGAGTCGGCTTCATATAGAGCAGCTAAAAATATAGAAGACAGAATTAGCAAGAGATTAGAAGAAGGAAATTCACATTCTGAAGCTGAATTAAAAGGTGTAGAAGAATATGCAATAGAATGCTCTATTTTAAAGGTTGCTTGTTCTGAAGACGTTCAAAATTGTAGCGACGAAGGAATTCAAATTTTTGGAGGAATGGGATTCTCTGCAGATACACCAATGGAATCTGCTTGGAGAGATGCACGTATCTCTAGGATATATGAAGGAACTAACGAGATAAACAGAATGTTAGCTGTTGGAATGTTAGTAAAGAAAGCAATGAAAGGACATGTAGATCTTTTAGGACCTGCTACTAAAGTTGGTGAAGAACTTACAGGAATTCCATCTTTCGATAAACCGGATTTCTCTGTATTGTTTGCTGAAGAAAAAGATTTATTAAAAAGATTGAAAAAAGTGTTTTTGATGGTTGCCGGTAGTGCAGTTCAAAAGTTTGGACCAAAACTGGAAGAGCACCAACAATTGCTTTTAGCTTCAGCAGATATTTTGATCGAGATCTATATGGCTGAATCTGCTATTTTAAGAACAGAAAAAAATGTGAATAGATATGGTGAAGACAAGCAAAAGGAACAAATTGCTATGTCTAAATTATATTTATATCATGCTGTAGATATTATTAGTCAAAAAGCAAAAGAAGGAATTGTTTCCTTTGCTGAAGGTGACGAACAGCGAATGATGTTAATGGGATTAAAACGTTTCACGAAATACGATAATCACCCGAATGTTGTTAAACTTCGAAATATTATCGCAGAAAAATTAACTTCAGAAAACACATATTGTTATTAATTATACAAAATATTGCATTTTGTTCAAACCATCCTTTACGGGATGGTTTTTTTATTTATAATGGTTTATCATATAATGAAATTAACAATCTTTCTGCTTAAACATTTAAAAATGCGAAAAACGTTAATAAAAAAAATCCGAAAAGGTTAACAACTTATTAAGAAAGGTATATATTGTGCTTTTATAAACCACTAAAACCTATTAAATGAAAAAATTAATTATGGGAATGGCTGCATTAGCCCTACTGTTCACTTCCTGTGAAAAAGATCAACCAGAAACTGTAAATGATTTAGCTCAAGAGAGTGTAGACATGAGCGATTTTATTGCCTACACAGACTTTCATGATGAAGATGGAAAAGGTGCAAATGCTGAAAAAGCATGTTACACCATGAAAAATCTTAACCGTTTATTAAACCAAGATCCAAAACTTTACAAGAAAATGTACGAGATCGAGAAAAATTCTAGATCTATTTTAGCAAAACAAGCAAATACTGCCAAAGGGAAACCTGGAACTGGTGGCGGTGGAACCACTCCTCCTCCAACAACAGATGGATTAGGTGTAGTTACCATTCCAGTAGTTGTACATGTTGTATATAGCAATTCGCAAGAGAACATTTCTGACGCTCAGATAAATTCTCAAATCGCTGTGATGAATGCCGATTTTAGAAAAACTAATTCTGACGCATCTAACACTCCATCTGAATTTGCAAATTTAGTTGCAGATACAGAAGTTCAATTTACACTTGCAGGGGTTAATCGCCATAGCAATTCTACTACCCAGTGGGGAACTAACGATGCTGTTAAGGCACAATATCCTCCAGTAAGTCCAGCTACAACCCTAAACATTTGGGTTTGTAATATTGGTGGCGGAATCTTAGGATACGCACAATTTCCAGGTGGAAGCCCAGCAACAGATGGTGTTGTTGTAGGACCAAACTATTTTGGAACTACAGGATACCTTTCTACCCCTTTCGATAAAGGTAGAACTGTAACTCACGAAGTTGGTCATTACTTAAACTTACGTCACATTTGGGGTGATGGAAGATGTAGACAAGATGATTACGTAGCTGATACTCCTTCTTCTGATGGACCAAACTACGGATGTCCTTCTTATCCAACAGCTAACTGCCAATCTACAGATATGACTATGAACTACATGGATTACACAAACGATGCTTGTATGTACATGTTCTCTGAAGGTCAGAAATCTCGTTTAAGAACTGTTTTTGCTAGTTCTGGACCAAGAGCTGCAATGGCTAACTAAGAATATTTTAGAAAATATAAAAGCCACCCTAACCAGGTGGCTTTTTTAGTTCTACGAAATCCTTATAGGTTAATATTCCCGAAAGTCAGCATCAGTTTAATGAGAAGCCTTATTTTTAAGAGCATTTCAAAAATAAATTTTAAAGGCTGCTATGGTTCCAACCAATCTAGAACTTATAAACTATATAATATTAGGAATAATTGCAGTGATCATTTGCTTTACCTTGGCATACTATGCACTAAAGAAAATTGGTAAAGACCCTAGAAATATCCTTCCGGTAAATCTTGCTAATAGAATATGGATACCATTACTAATTTTCTTGGTATCATTATTTTGTCAAATAGCAATTCTTGTTAAATTATTCAGGTTTGACTACACTTATACTGTTGTTGGTCATTTAAGTGCCCTTGGTATCATCTTAAGCACTGCTTGGTTTCTCATTGCGTTGCTTAAAATATTTAAAGCTCGAATTCTTAGAAAATATGATGTTTCAACTTCAGATAATTTAAAAGCTAGAAAGATCTATACGCAGTTCATGATTTTAGAGAATATAATCATCTTTATTATTATACTACTAGCTGCTGGTGTAGCTTTAATGAGTTTTGACAGCATCAGATCTATAGGAATAAGCCTTCTTACTTCCGCAGGAATAGCTGGAATCATTATAGGTTTAGCTGCACAAAAAGCCATTGGAACGTTATTGGCAGGTATTCAAATTGCTATTACACAACCAATTCGCATAGAAGACGTTGTGATAATAGATGGTGAATGGGGTTGGATAGAAGAAATTAATCTTACCTATGTAATAGTTAGAGTTTGGGATAAAAGAAGGCTTGTAATTCCCACAACTTATTTTATTGAAAATACCTTTCAGAACTGGACTAGAAATTCTTCAGAAATATTAGGAACGGTTTTTATTTATACAGATTATGACGTTCCGTTTGAAAAACTAAGATCAGAACTTACCAGACTTTTGGAAAGTTCCAGTTTATGGGATGGAAAAACAAATGTGCTACAAGTTACAGATGCTACAGATAGATCTGTAGAAATTAGAGCATTAATGAGTGCAAAAGATTCTCCAACTGCTTGGGACCTTAGAGTTTATGTTAGAGAGCAATTGATAGTTTTTATAAAAGAAAACTACCCTGAAAGTCTTCCGAAATCCAGGGTGAGTTTAAAAACTGATCAAAACTGAATATTTTCTCCTGAAATGTATGATTTACTAAAGTTTGCTGCAGTTTCAATTAATGCCAAATGAGAATAGGCTTGCGGAAAATTACCGAGCAATCTCTTAGTCTTAAAGTCTATATCTTCACTAAAAAGTCCTAAATGATTGCTGTAAGATAATAGCTGATCGAACAATTTTTTAGACTTTTCCTTCTCCCCTATTTTATACAAACTATTAATAAACCAAAAGGTGCAAATTGTAAAGGAAGAAGTTGGCTCCCCAAAATCGTCCTTATTTTTATACCTATACATTAAACCATCCATAGAAAGTTCTCTTTCGGTAGCTTTTACTGTACTAACATAACGTGGATCTGTAGCTTCAATAAATCCGTAATTTTCCATTAATAATGTTGAAGCATCTAAGTCTTTAGATCCGTAAGATTGTGTGTAGGCTTGAACTTCTTCATTCCAACCATTCTTGTAGATATCATCATATATTTCAGATCGCAGAGAAACCCATTTGCTATCATTTACTCCTTTTCTAAGTATCTCTCCAATCTTAATAGCTCTATCTATCGCTACCCAACATAATAACTTAGAGAATACAAAGTGTCTATCTTCTGTGCGTAATTCCCAAATTCCTTTATCAGGTTCTGTCCAGTGAGTTTCAACAATTTTTACGATTCCTCTGGTAACTGTCCATAATTCTTCACTATTCTCCAAATTAGATTCGAACTGAACGAACTGCTGATAGATCACCTCCATCAAGATTCCATAAATATCATTTTGCTTCTGAATATAGGCGGCATTCCCGGTACGTACAGGTTTGGATCCCTTATATCCGGACAAATGATCTAAAATATGTTCGGTTAAATTCTTTTCCCCATTAATCCCGTACATGATCTGGATCTTTTCATCTTTGTGCGGAATTAAATTCAGAATAAACTGAAGAAAATCTTTTGCCGATTTGGCATGACCTAATCCCGCCATCACTTTTATAACCATAGAAGCATCCCGAATCCAACAAAATCTATAATCCCAATTGCGCTCCTCCCCTAATGTTTCTGGTAAGGAGGTTGTAGCAGCGGCCAGTACTGCCCCAGATTTTTTGAAGGTCAAGGCTTTTAACACTAAAGCACTTCTTAAGATCTCTTCGTTATAATGTTTATATTTTGTGGTGTGCTCACTCCAGTTCATCCAATAGGTCTTGGTGCGCTGGTATTTTAAATAAGCTCTATCTAAGGATTGTTCCACCAGTTTTTCATGATAGCCTAAAAGAAAGTATGCATTTGAAGTTAGTACAATTTCCTTTTTTTCTAAAACGGCATCTAGATCACAACTTGAATAAAGAAATAGCGAATCATATTTCCCTTTGGTGGTATAACTTTTTATATAACCTCCTTTATTCTCACTGTAGGTTTCTTCTCGGGCAAAATCCAGTTTAGGATTGTATAAAATTTTAAAAGAAGGGGTTCCTTTTAATAGTCTCAAAAATCTTATAACATCTGGCGCAGAATAATAAGAGCCATCTTCCCGCTGATAGCGTGGCATAAAATCTATTACCTGAAACGCATCGGTTCCATTATCAAATACAGAACTTAATATGTTGGTTCCCCACAAATATTCCTGGGTAATATTATAATCTTCTGTTAGTTGAAACTCAAAACTTCCACCTATCTTGTCGTCTAATAATTTGGCGAAAACCGCAGCAGAGTCAAAATTTGGCAAACAACACCAGTCTAGGGAGCCGGTTTTGGAAATGAGGGCTGCACTTTTACAATTTCCAATAATTCCGTAATCTAAATTTTCCATTAAATCTTAAAGTTCTTTAAAAAGGAAGGTTAACACAATTCATTTTCCGAAATTTAAGGAAATTCAAATTTTTATTCCTTCAATTATAAATAAATTATGAGTAAAACAATCATTATATCTAATAGATTACCACTCCAAATTTCTTTAAAAAAGGGGAAATTAGACGTTACTCCTAGCGTAGGAGGTTTAGCTACCGGTCTAAAATCTTTTCATAGAGATGGAGATAGTATTTGGATTGGATGGAGTGGTTTAACTTCAGAAAAGCTTTCAGAAGAATTAAAAAACGAGGTTGAAGTAAAAGCAAAAGAGCAAGCTTGTATTGCAATTAATTTTACTGAAAAAGAAATCGACGGCTTTTATTATGGATTTAGCAACCGAAGCATTTGGCCACTTTTTCATTATTTCATGGAATTTACCGAATGGGATACCAAACATTGGGAAGCCTATAAAAGTGTAAATCAGAAATACGCAAATGCTATTTTAGAGCATTATAAAGAAGGAGACAAGATCTGGGTTCACGATTACCAGCTGCTTTTAGTTCCCAATATGGTGAGAGAACAATCTCCAAATGCCACAATTGGCTTTTTCAATCACATTCCTTTTCCATCGTACGAAGTTTTTAGAACTATGCCATGGAGAGAAGAAATTCTAAACGGATTGCTAGGAGCAGATCTTATTGGTTTTCATACCTACGATTATGAAAGGCATTTTTTAAGTTCGGTAAGTAGAATATTAAGGCATCAAGTGAATTTTAATGAAATAAGCCTTCCTGATAGAATTGTAAAGGTAGATTCCTTTCCTATGGGAATAGATTATAAGAAATTTGAGCAAGCGGCTTTAGATCATTTCGAAAATACGTTGGAGGACCAATCAGATCTTCAGAAAAGATTAAACCATCATCAACAAGAAGCGCCCGGCGCGAAGCTGATATTAAGTATAGATCGATTGGATTATACAAAAGGGATCGCTCATAGAATTAGGGCTTTTGAATATTTTCTTGAGAAATATCCGCCGTATATAGAAAAAATTAGATTAGTAATGTTGGCGGTTCCTTCCCGATCTGAAGTACCACAGTACCAATTATTAAAAAAGGAGATCGATGCTTTGGTAGGAAGAATAAACGGAAAGTTTGCAACTGTAAGCTGGACGCCAATATGGTATTTCTATCGCTCGATGCCTTTTAATAACTTGATAGACCTATACGCATCCTGCGATATCGCCTTACTAACACCTATACGCGACGGAATGAATCTCGTAGCAAAAGAATATATAGCATGCAGAAAAGATCAAACAGGTGTGCTTATTTTAAGTGAGATGACTGGTGCGGCACAGGAAATGAACGAAGCAATTCTTATTAATCCAAATAATTTTGAACAGGTTGCAGATGCAATTGATCAGGCAATACAGATGCCTGTTGAAGAACAGGTAAAAAGAAATAAAATTCTACAGAAACGTTTGAAGCGATATGACGTAGAAAAATGGGCAAACGATTTTATGAAAGCATTATCCAAAACACAGGAAAATAAACAAAACAACAAGGCTACTCATATCACTTCAGATATAAAAGATGAGATTTACTCTAAATTTAAAGAAGCTAAGAATAGATTTCTCTTTTTAGATTATGATGGCACCTTGGTAGATTTTGTAGATAAACCAGAAGATGCAAAACCCGACGAGGCCCTTATCAAATTAATAAGTGAAATTGCGAACATGGAAAATGTTACTGTAATTTTGATTAGTGGTAGAGATAAGGAAACTCTTGGAACCTGGTGGAAAGAAGTTAATGTAGAACTTATAGCAGAACATGGAGTTTGGGCGCTTCGATCTAATAAAGAGTGGCGTTTAAATGAAAATGTTAGAAATGACTGGATGGAATCTATTCGTCCAGTTATAGAAGCTTTTGTGGATAGAACACCGGGAAGCTTCATAGAAGAAAAGAATTATTCCTTGGCTTGGCATTACAGAAAATCTGATCCAGATCTTGGAGAAAAACGCGCTAACGAACTTTCAACAGTACTTAAAGATCTTATTTCCAATCACGGATTAAGCGTTCTGGACGGCAATAAAGTTTTAGAAATAAAAAGCAGTGGGGTTAATAAAGGAAAGTCTGCAACTAAATTTCTTTTAAGAAAAGAATGCGATTTCATTTTTGCAATTGGAGACGATTGGACGGATGAGTATTTATTTAAAGAATTACCAGATTCTGCAGTAACTGTAAAAGTTGGTTTAAAGAATACCAGTGCAAATTATTATGTGAATAACACTAAGAAAGTAAGAGAATTATTGGAAGGATTTTTAGATGCATAGTGCTGTAAAACTTCAATAATACATACTTTGGAAACTGTTAAAATCCTTAGTAAAATCTATGAAAATTTATACCAAACTTAACTAAACAAAATCGTCCAAAGGTCTAATTAGGAGTACATTTACCATATCAATATTTATAAAAACCAATATTTAAAAATCATAATTATGAAAGCAGGTAAATTAATCACAGGATTAGTATCAGGAGCAGCAGTAGGAGCAGCTATTGGATTATTGTTTGCACCTAAAAAAGGAGCAGATACACGTAAGAAAATTACTGAAACTGGAGATAGCTACTTAAAAGATGCTAAAGGAAAATTCAATACAATGGCAGACAATCTTAACCAGAAAGTAGAATCTTTAAAAGAAAGATCTAAAGCTGGAGCTAGCAATTCTAAAGTTGAAGAAAAATATCATGAAACTAAAGCTGATATTCATGATATGAGAGCTAGCTAGTCTAATCTCAATTATATTATAAAAAGCCTCGGAATTTTCCGAGGCTTTTTCTTTTTAAGCCGATACCGGTTTTAGAGGAATCACGAAACTTTGCTTATCTTAGAAAACTTAAATAAAAAATTAGAAAAATGACCCTTAAACCCTCGTTTACCTCCCTTGTAATAATTCTTTTTACTTTAAATTCCATCGCACAGAATACAGATCAGAAAATTTACGATATAGTAGATAATGTATCTGCGGATCGTATCGAAAAAGACATCAGAAAATTAGCTGGTTTTGGTACCAGAAACACATTTAGCGACACAGTTTCCAGCACCCGTGGAATTGGCGCCGCCCGTAGATGGATCAAATCTGAATTTGATTTAATTTCCAAAGATTGTAATTGTTTAAATGTATTCTATCAAAAAGATCTGGTAACCCCAGAAGATGGAGATCGTATTCCAAAAGAAGCTTGGGTTGTAAATGTAGTTGCAATTCAAAAAGGAACTAAATATCCAAATAGATATATTATAATGAGCGGAGATATAGATTCTCGCGCAAGTAATACCATGGATTTCGAAACTGACGCTCCAGGAGCAAATGATAATGCAAGTGGAATGGCTGGAACCATGGAAGCGGCCAGAGTATTGTCAAAGTATAAATTTGAAAACAGCATTATTTATGTAGGCCTTTCTGGGGAAGAACAAGGATTGTTCGGTGGAAAAGGATTAGCAAATTATGCAAAAGAAAAAGGCTGGGAGATCATTGGAATTTTAAATAATGATATGATCGGGAATATCGAAGGTGTAGATGGGGTAATAGACAATAGAAGTTTCAGGATCTTTTCTGAACCAGTTCCTCCAACCGAAACCGAAAAAGAAAGAAATGCAAGAAGATATTATGGTGGTGAAGTAGATGGTATTTCAAGACAATTGGCCAGATATATTCATAAAACGGTTCAAACGTATATGCCAGAAATGAACCCTATGATGATCTATAGATTAGATAGATTTGGAAGAGGTGGGCATCATAGATCCTTTAATGATCTTGGTTTTGCAGGAATAAGGATCATGGAAGCACATGAAAATTATAACAGGCAACATCAAGATATTAGAACAGAAAACGGAATTGAATATGGTGATGTAGTTGAAGGTGTAAATTTTGACTATGCTGCAAAACTTACTGCAGTAAATGCAATTAACCTTGCAAGTATAGCTTGGGCTCCTCCTGCCCCTTCTCAAGTTGCAATAGGTGGAATTGTAGAGCCATCTACAAAACTAAAATGGGAAAAAGTTACAGGTGATGTTGCCGGATACAAAATTTATTGGAGAGATACTACTTCCCCAGTTTGGCAGTATTCAAGATTTGTTGGCGATGTATCTGAATTTAAGTTAGAAGGAATTGTAATAGATAATTTTTTCTTTGGAGTAGGTGCAGTTGGAAAAAATGGACATGAAAGTTTGGTTTCTTTTCCTTCCGGGACATATAGATAAATCAATAAAATAGATGAAAAGAGGTTCCCTTTAATTAATTTTTAAAGAGGAACCTTTTTTACTTTTAATCGATTAGAGAAAGCTGAATTCTTTTCAGATCTAAATTTACATCCAACACAGTAACAACCAAGTGTTGTCCTAATTTAACCACAGCATTTACATCGCTCACATAATCATTGGCCAATTTGGAGATATGGATCAATCCGCTTTCCTTAACTCCAATATCTACAAAACATCCAAAATTGGTAATATTATTTACAATTCCGGGAAGTTTCATTCCTGTTTTCAGATCTTTTATCGTGCTTATACTTTCATCAAATTGAAACACTTTAACCTTCTTTCTAGGATCTACTCCGGGTTTTTCAAGTTCCTTTAAAATATCTGTCAATGTTGGTAAACCCAAGTCCTTATTAGTGTAATTCTCTAGACTTATCTTTTGTAACACCTCCTTATTTCCAATAATCTTATGAACTTCTGTCCCTACATCTTTAGCCATTTTTTTTACCAAAGAATAGCGTTCTGGATGAACAGCAGAATCGTCTAAAGGATTTTTAGAATCCTTAATTCTAAGAAATCCTGCTGCCTGCTCATAAGCTTTTGCACCTAATCGAGGAACTTTCAATAATTCCTCCCGAGTTTCTAAACTTCCATTTTTAGACCTATATTCAATAATATTTTCAGCAAGAACAGACCCTATTCCAGAAACATAAGACAACAATTCTTTACTAGCCGAATTTACATTGATCCCAATCCTATTCACGCAGGTCATTACAACAACATCCAACTTATCTTTTAATTTAGCCTGATCTACATCGTGCTGGTACTGCCCTACTCCAATAGATTTCGCGTCTATTTTAACCAATTCGGCTAAAGGATCTATCAATCTTCTACCTATAGAAACTGCGCCACGTACGGTGATATCGTATTCTGGAAACTCTTCTCTTGCTATTTTTGAAGCTGAATAAATAGAAGCCCCAGCTTCATTCACTACAAATACCGAAACATCAGAATTAAAAGGAACTTTCTTGATAAACTGTTCTGTTTCTCTTGAAGCTGTACCGTTTCCTATAGAGATAGCTTCAATTTTATAAGCATTCACCAAGGATCTAATTTTCTTGATCGCCATGCTTAACTCATTTTGTGGGGCATGAGGAAAAATGGTTTCGTTATGTAGCAACATTCCATTTTCATCTAAACACACCACTTTACAACCAGATCTAAAACCAGGATCTATAGCCAATATTCTCTTATTCCCTAAAGGAGGCGCTAGTAATAACTGCTCCAAGTTTTCAGAAAACACCTTGATTGCATCTTCATCTGCCTTGCTCTTCGCTTCAGAGATGGCTTCGTTAGAAAAAGATGGTTTCAAGAGTCGTTTATAGGAATCTTGGATAGCCTCTTCTATATATTTTGAATTATGATTTCGTTTCTTTAAAATAATTCCTGAAATATGATCTAAAGCCACAGCTTGATCTACATCTAATTTCATTTTAATAAAGCCTTCATTTTCTGCTCTCAGAATTGCTAATAATCTGTGAGAAGGAATTCGCTTAAGCGATTCCTGCCAGTCGAAATACTGCTTATATTTTTGAGCTGATGGATTTTCCTTTTCAGCTTTAACAATTTTAGCAGTGATCTCTGCGGTGGTCTTATACAATCGCCTTAGCTTTTGCCTAACATTCGTATTTTCACTAATCCATTCTGCAATTATATGTTTTGCACCATCCAATGCCTCTTCTAAATTTGAAACTTCTTTATTAAGAAATCTTTTTCCAACAATTTTAAGATCGTCACCGTTTTGAGCTAATAAAATTTTGGCTAATGGTTCAAGTCCTGCTTCTCTGGCGGCTTCAGCTTTGGTTCTGCGTTTCTTCTTAAATGGAAGATATAGATCCTCTAGAATAACCATAGTAATGGCTTCTTCTATCTTAAGCTTTAATGCGGAAGTAAGCCCACCCTGTTCTTCTATAACGCTTAAAATAGATTTTTTTCTTTTCTCTAATTCTGAAAATAATTTAAGTAGATCTGAAATTTTTTCAATTTCAACTTCATCCAGATTTCCTGTAGCTTCTTTTCTATATCTAGCGATAAATGGAATGGTGGCATCGTTCTGAAGTAATTCAATAGTATTTTTAACAGATCTCTCTGGAAGAGAAATTTGTGAGTTTATATATTCGAGTAAATTCAATTTGAAAAATTTATTGCTTCAAGCAAAGATACCCTGAAGATCTTTAAAATTGTAATTAATTCTGTTTTGAATAGGAGTTTTGAACTAGATGATATCTATTTCTTTGGAATGCGCAATCGCTTTTTCGCTATGAGTAAAATAACAGGTTTCCACGCCTAGATCTTTTAAATTCTCCAACACTTTTAAGACCTCGGGCTTTTCCGCTTTCGTTGTTTTTCTAATATAAACAGCCTTAATATTTAATGGAAAAATCTTGATTATACGCTCATACACATAAGGATCTTGCTGGGAATCGTCCCCTATAAGCACATACTTTAACTTAGGATAAAAGGAAATAATATCCTTTATTTTTTCGAATTTATGATCATGACTACCTCTTCCAGTTAGAAAGAAATCGGAGATTCCAGTCTTGATCTTTTTCAGCTTTATAACAGCCTTAGGCAATTCATGACGTTTAGCAAACTCTACAATAAAATCGTATAAATTCCATTCACTACTAGAAACATAGAAAAACGAGTTAAACGCATGTTCGTTTTCTTGGCCATAGTTGCTTAATGCCTTATAATGTGGCGCGGCATCTTGAAAGATCTTTCGTTTATTAATGTTCTTCAGGAGCATTACATATAGTTTCTTGAAAAAACTGTCGCTATATGAAATTAAAAAGGTGTCATCTATATCCGAAATGATCCCGTATTTACTTTCAAAGGGTTTTAAGATTTCCCCTTTATCTATTAATCCATATTTCCCAAAAGCGCAGGTAACTGTATAAGGATGCCAACCGCTTTCCAATTTTTTATTAAATGGAATATTAAATCTAAAATACCCATCATCCATGGTCTTGGTTTCTACGCGAACATCTTGAAATTCTAAACTCACTCTGATATTAGAAATGGGTTTAATATTGAACATTTGGATAACAGACATGGCATGCTTAATTCCTCGTCTATCTATTCTGTATTTATCTGGAGCCCAAGATCTAAACACATGACCAAAGACAACTAATTCTTGATCGTTTAAATATCCACGGTATAATTTGAGATCGAATTTTGTCAATTGAGTTTTTATTAACGAAAGTATATTTTCAAAATAGTTAATTTTAGCAGCAATTTACAATTTATGACAGCAGAAAATCAAATTTTACTTGTAGTAAATCCAATCTCTGGAAGTTTTGACAAAGCAAAACTTCTTCATGATGTAAAAGATATTCTTTGGCAAAAAGAATTAGAACTGTTGGTTTATGAAACTACTGGCGAAAATGATGAAGAAGGCATTGCAAAAATGATAGATAATCACAATCCAGAACGCGTTCTAGTTGCGGGTGGAGATGGAACAATCCAGTTGGTAGCAAATGCAATTAAAGATTACGATCTTACCTTAGGGATTCTTCCTGCGGGATCTGCCAATGGTTTTGCAGTTAATTTGGATTTACCTAATAATTTGCAAGAACAGATGGATGTTGCTTTAGGCCCGAACACTTTTATTGTGGACATTCTAGAGCTTAATGGTGAAATGTGCTTACATATTGCAGATCTTGGTGTAAATGCAGAGTTAATTAGACATTACGAACATTCTAATGTTAGAGGAATGTGGGGTTATTTTATACAATCGTTCCCAACCCTTTTCAAATCTCATTATCCTTATAAATTCGAGATCGAGGCAGATGGTCACAGATATCTTAAAAAAGGAGTTTTATTAGCCATAGCAAATGCCAATAAATTTGGAACCGGCGCAAATATAAATCCAGATGGAAAATTAAATGATGGCAAATTTGAAGTCCTGATCTTTAAAAACTTCAGCCTATACCAAATTTTAAAAACCCTCTTCAAAAATGCAAAATTAGATTCAACCTTTGTGGAAGCTATTTCTACTGAAGAGGCTAGAATAACCAGCAACAATCCAATCGCTTTTCAGATAGATGGCGAATTTATTGGGAAGAGAAAAGAAGTTATTGCAAAAGTAGCGAAGCAAAAGCTGAAGGTTGCAGTACCTCAAAAGTTTGTTCCAGCATAAAATTTATAATAATCTAAGCAGTAAAATAGTAATTATGAGTAGTACAAAAATCACATTTAAGAACAGCGAAGGATTAGATCTTAACGGAAGTATCGAATTGCCAGAAAATAGGGCACCACATAACTTTGTTCTTTTTGCGCATTGTTTTACTTGTAATAAAAATTTCTTTGCAGTAAAAAAAATCAGCGATTCCCTTATCTCTCATGGCTTTGGAGTTCTTAGATTCGATTTTACGGGTTTAGGAGAAAGCGAAGGAGAATTTGAAGATTCCAACTTTTCTGGAAATGTGGAAGATCTTTTTGCAGCTGCACAATATCTGGAAGAAAGTTATAAAGCTCCGGCACTTTTAATTGGTCACTCCTTGGGTGGTGCTGCGGCACTATATGCAGCAAACAAAATCGCATCAGTCAAAGCGGTTGCAACAATTGGAGCACCCGCACATATTGGCCACGTAAAGCATTTAATTAAAGATAACATTGAAGAAATTGAGAAAAATGGGAAAGCTGCTGTAAATATTGGCGGTAGGAATTTCCATATCAAAAAGCAATTTCTAGATGATCTTGAAAAGAACGATCTTTTAGAATTAATACCAAATATTAAAAAATCTTTGTTAATTCTTCATTCTCCTCAAGATACTATTGTTGGAATAAAAAATGCAGAAGAGATCTATACTGCCGCAAAACACCCAAAAAGTTTTGTTTCTCTCGATGGGGCAGATCATTTACTTTCCAATAAAGTAGATTCTAAATATGCAGGAGATATTATTGGCGCTTGGGCGCATAGATATATTGAACTTCCTAAAATAGAAGAATTGCAATCTGATCTAGATGTAATAGCACACTTAGGTCCAGAAGGTTTTACCACACAGATTAAAGCCGGAAAACATTATTTAATAGCAGATGAACCCGAAAAATTTGGAGGTAACGATTTTGGTCCAAATCCATATGAGTTTGTTTCGGCAGGATTGGCTGCATGTACATCTATGACCATACAGATGTATGCTAAAAGAAAAGGCTGGAAACTAGATTTTGTTGAAACTCAGGTGAAATACGGAAGAGAATATGCAGCAGATTGTGAACATTGTGAAGAAGATGGTTCTAAAATAGATACGTTTCAGAGAATTCTTAAGGTAAAAGGTATCGTAGATGAAGCACAAAAAGCGAAAATTTTACAGATTGCAGATAAATGTCCAGTGCATAAAAGCTTAACAACTCCCACGCAAATTATTACAAGTATAGAAGAATTATAGAATGTTAGCTTCGGTGAAACATTTCGAGTTCCCTTCGTATGTTAAGCAATACTTAAATCTTTGGAGAATCCCTATTATACAAGTACTTTAGATGAATTCAATGTAAAACCAATCAATTATAATTATGAAAAGAATTAGCCTAACACTATTATTTTGTGCCACTCTATTAACAGTTGGATGCAAAAACGATAAGAAAGAAAATGATAACGACAAAACTACGGACACTGAGATGACTCAGGATGAAGAGGTTGTGGTTAAAAAAGTAAAAGTAACATTAGAGCCGAAAAGCGATAGTAAACTTTCTGGAAACGTAGTGTTTACTGAAGAAAATGGTGAAGTCACCATGACTGCGATTATAGATGGTCTTGCAGAAGGAATGCACGCAATACATTTACATGAAAGCGCAGATTGTTCTGCTGCAGATGGATCTTCTTCTGGAGGACACTGGAACCCAACTTTCGAACAACATGGAAAATGGGGAAATGCTTCAGGATATCACAGAGGAGATATAGGAAACTTTAAAGTAGATGGAAATGGAAACGGAACTATCACTATGACCACCGATAAATGGTGTATTGGATGTGATGATGATACCAAGAACATTGTTGGAAAAGCGGTAGTAATCCATGATGGTGTAGACGATTTTACATCTCAACCATCTGGAGCAGCTGGAACAAGAGTTGGATGTGGATCTATCAAGATGTAATTCTTATTTTTAAAGATATTTTAATAAAAAGCAACCTTCGGGTTGCTTTCTTTATTTTAAAAGGAATAATTTTATACTTTTAAGAACAATTATACTCCTATGCAGCAAGACAAACTAATTGAAGAATTACAATCTGGTAACGAAAAAGCCTTCTCGCGTATCTATGAACTTTATTCTCAAAGTACCTACGGAATTATATTCGGTATTATTAAAGACGCCGCAATTTCCGAAGAAATACTACAAGATGTATTTATCAAAATATGGAATAATGCTTCAAGCTACAATCCTGAAAAAGGAAGATTTTTTACTTGGGTTTTAAATATTGCCAGAAATGCTTCCATAGATAAAATAAGGTCTAAAGATTTTAAAAACAAAAAGTTAAACCTTAAGAGTGATATTTTCGTAGATATACTAGAGTCTAAAAGTAACTTCTTTGGATCTATCGATGCTATTGGCCTACAAAAGTACATCGATATTTTAGGACCCACTTGCAGAAAATTAATAGACTTATTATTCTTTCAAGGTTTCACACAAAAAGAAACTTCAGAAGAGTTACAAATGCCCCTGGGAACCGTTAAGACCAAAAACAGGGTTTGTATAGATAAACTACGAGCTAAAGTATTATAATATGGACATTAACGAATATATTTCATCTGGAATCCTTGAACTTTATGTGTATGGATCCCTTACAGATGAAGAAAGTCGAGAAGTAACTAGCGTTTTAAATCAGTTTCCCGAGGTTCGCACCGAAGTTGAAGAGATTGAAGAAGTATTAAGAGATCTTTCTGCAACCATTGCCCCTGGAAATGCAGAGAATCTTATTCATGCTATTAAACGCAAATTGGGCAATAGTTCTAAAACCATAGTCATGGAAACTAGAAAAACCAATAACCTTCCTATGTATATAGGTTGGGCGGCAAGTATTCTTTTCTTAATGGGATTATTCTTTATGTTTAATAAAAATCAAGAACTTAGAGGAGAACTTCAAGCGTTGCAAGGTGAAAAAGCTCAAATGGAATCTCAAATAGCAGATGCACGTTCTGATGCCGATAAAACAAAAGAGCTGCTTTCTGTAATTAGAGATAAGGATATTATAAAGGTGCCGTTGGCGGGACAAGCTGTAGCTCCAGATGCTTATGCAACTGCTTATTGGGATAAAGCCACTAATACTGCTTATATAGATGTAAAGGACCTTCCAGAACCTCCAAGAGGAATGGTTTATCAAGTGTGGTCTTTAAAACTAGAACCTTTGACGCCAACAAGTATTGGAATCTTGGATAAATATGAAGAAGATGAAAATAAAATATTTGCTTTAGACAATACAAACTTATCTGAAGCCTTCGGAATAACTTTAGAACCAGCTGGTGGAAGTAAATCTCCTACTATGGAACAATTATATGCTTTGGGAGTAGTGTCTTCTTAGACAGCTTTATTCAGCTTAAATTCATAAACACCTTTAAAAAACCAAATTGGTTCTTTAAAGGTGTTTTTCTTTAGTGATATTTCTTTGAACTGACTAAAAATGCAAAGAGTCTGCTCCTATAAGGAACAAACTCTTCACTAACCAACCAAAAAAATCAAAAACAATTATTCTACAAGTAGAATTTAAAATGCAGTAGGCTTTTACTAAAACTTTATCATTAAGGCAATAGAAACAAACATTAGCATTCAAATTAGGGTATGATTGCATTCATTGCGCTACCCAGAATAACTCTCTTCATCTATACTTACGAGAATAATTTCTATACGGTTTTAAAATTTGAATTTTTAACAGTTTATTAATGAAGTACTTACTCCAACCATTCCTTAAATTGTTTTACCCGCTCTCTGCTTACAATGAGTGGCTCATTATTATAACAATCTAGTTTTACCTCCAACCTAAGATTAGAATAACTTACTATATCTTGTATAGCGGCCAGATTAACAATAAACTTTCTGCTTATTCTAAAGAATTTTTCTGGATCCAACTCTTGTTCTAGTTTATCTAAACTCACATCCATTAAATAACTCCTGTCTGTACTTGCATGAAGATAGGTACCTTTATTTTCTGAATAGAAACAACAAATTTCATTAAGATCGAAGATCTTTAAATGTTGTCCAACTTGTAATGTGTAGCGTTTCTTATATTCTTTAGCTGAAGATTGCTGAAATAACTTTTGAATATCCTCTGCTTTTATTAAACCTCCTTGGGAAACTTTTCTATTGGTGCTGAATTTATCTACCGCCTCTTTTAATTCTTCATCGTCTATTGGCTTTAGCAGATAATCTATGCTATTTAATTTGAAGGCTTTTAGTGTATATTCATCATAGGCGGTTGTAAAAATAATGGCGCTGCTAATTTCAACTTTATCGAATATTTCAAAAGACAACCCATCACTAAGTTGAATATCTAAAAAGATAAGATCTGGATGTTCGTTATTCTGAAACCAAATTACAGCTTCAGCAACGCTATGAAGCATCGTGATCACTTCCAGATCTAAACTGGTTAACATTCTATTTAATCTTCTGGCAGACGGTTTTTCGTCTTCAACAATTACTGCTTGCATTCAGAAAAATTTTAAATTATTCCCATTTCTGTTTGTCCTCTTCCTCCATAAAAGCTTGGATCTTGCGTTCTTCCCAATCCTTATTAAACATAGGATTCACTTGGAAAGCTTTTAAAGCATCGAAGATAAGACCAATTCCCCAACCTCCTATAACCCATAAGAACCAAGGATAAGCCCAATGATTAGTGTAAAAATTTAAAACAGCAAGAAATATGTTTACAATTATAAAGGTAAAAAGGTGATTGTAAAACTCCTTTAAAACCTTCACGCGTTCTTGAGCTTTTAAGTAATTTGTTTCTTGATTATCCATGATCTTTAGTTTTTACGGTTCATAAATTCTTTAATCTTTTTTTCTTCCCATTTCTTTCCTAGAATAGGATTCAAGTCGAAAACCTCCATGGCGTGAAATAGGATACCAATGCCCCAACCTATTGCCGGAAAGAATACCCAAGAAAGCCTATTAGAAGTTATATAGTTGAAGATGGCAAGTGCGGGAATTACCACACAATAGGAAGTTAAATTTCCATAAAACTTTTTGATCCTTTCAACTTTTTCTTTGGCTCTAACATATTTTGCAGTGCTGTCTAATTCTATGTTTGCTCTCATGACGCTGGTTTTTTTAGTTAATAATGGAAGTCGAACTTCAAAGAAGTTGGTTGTTTTTTGAATTTGAACTTTTCTTTTGGTTAATAATGCGAAACGTTGCTGAATATTGAATAATCCAACCCTACTTCCCTTCTCTAAAATTTCTTTTTCCTGAAGGTTGTTACGCACCACTAATTCATTTCCATCTTCGAAAATCTCTATATATAATGGCTGCAATGTGGAAACACGATTGTGTTTTACTGCATTCTCTAAAAGCAACTGAAGCGAAAGCGGAACTATTTTAGCATCTGCCATTTTAAGATCAGTGGGAATAGAAAAATTTATTCCATCTTCGAACCTCATTTTTATAAGATCTATATAGGTTTTCGCAAATTTCAATTCTTCCGCTAATTCCACCAGATCCTTGTTTTTCTGCTCCAAAACATATCTATAGGTTTTAGAAAGTGATGTTGTGAATTTTTGCGCAGCAACCGGATTTTCTTCAATTAAGGACGTAAGAACATTTAAACTATTAAATAAAAAATGTGGATCTAATTGATTCTTTAAAGCATTAAACTTTGCAGATGCTGTTCCCGCAATGATTTTTTGCTCTGCAACCCGCTTTTCTTGTAAGGCTTTGTAGAAATAGAATAAATGAAAACTAAGAGAAATAATTGCGGTAAATAGTAATGGAAATAGATAGTTACCAATATTCTCATTTGCAACAAACTTGTCTAGGTCTACAATTTTTTCAAAATAAACCAGATGTATCGCTCTACAAATAAAATAAGTGATCAGCGTTAATACAATACTTCCAACCACACCAATTACAATTCTTAATACTCCTTTCCCTTCCCAATTTATCTTTTTATTGACAAAATAAAAGAAGATGCCATTTACTGCAGTAAGTGTAAAACTGTAGAAGAAGAAAATTCCCCAGTACGAGATATTTGCTAATTCTTTGGTATTAGAGGAATTACCAAAAACCAGATCTAACAGGATTAGCACGAGTGTGATGAGTCCACTAACCTTAAATAATTGTAAAACCAATTTATACATCTTACCGGTTGTTTATTAATTCTATTCAAATATCTATAAAACTTTAGCTTGCTGGAAAAATTAAGAACCGAGTTGTGGATTTTAAAAGATGAACCGTAAATCTATTCTTCATTTAAATAAACCTTAACACTATATTTTATACCTTGAAAGTCTAAACAAATTAACCTAAAATATGAATATTTTTGAAGCTTTACGTCAGGAACACGAGATCCAACGAGATTTAGTTAAGAAGCTTGTTGCAACTCATGGAGACACCCAAGAAAGAAAAAAGATCTTTACTCAATTAAAACATGAGCTAACTATACACGCAGATGCAGAGGAACGTCACTTTTATATTCCTCTAATTAAGCAGGACATGACCCAAGAAAAAGCCAGACATAGTGTTGCAGAGCATCATGAAATGGATGAGTTGGTAGAGCAATTGGAAGACGCAGAAATGAGTGCCTCTAATTGGTTAAAAATAGCAAAGGATCTTGAGCATAAAGTAACCCATCATTTAGATGAAGAAGAGCATGAAGTTTTCCAAATGGCTGGAAAAGTGCTTACAGAGAAGCAAAAAATATCTTTAGCAGACGATTATAATAAAGCGATCACTAAGAATAGATAACAATACTTGCTTATATATAAAAAGTCCCGGAAATAATTTCTGGGACTTTTTTATTGCGCTTAATATTCTTTATCCTGTAGTGCTTTCTTCATGTTCTTTTTATACGGCCTAATAATAAGACGTGCCGCTTTATCATAATTCACATAATTATATACCCAGTTAAAAAAGGTTACCAATCTATTTCTAAAACCAATTAAGAACCAAAGGTGCACGAACATCCAGACAAACCATGCGAAAAATCCACCGAAATTATATTTTCCTAGATCCACTACTGCCCTATTTCGCCCAACAGTCGCCATAGTTCCTTTATCGAAATATTCGAAAGGTTCCATTTTTTCTCCTTTTAAACTTTTTAAAAGATTCTTCCCTAAATGTTTACCCTGCTGTATTGCAGGCTGCGCTACCATAGGATGTCCTTTTGGAAAGTCCTTTGTTTCCATAACAGCAATGTCTCCAATTGCAAAAATATTTGGATAGCCATTTACTTGGTTAAATTGATTTACCTCGTACCTATTAGCCTTTTCTATCATTGCAGAAGCATTTAAACCCTTAACAGGCGCACCAGTAACGCCGGCACTCCAAATAAAGGTTTGAGTTCTTAAACTTAAATCGGTATTGGTTTTTACCCAAGTCCCATCATAAGATTCCACCCTTGTATTTAGATGAATTTGCACTCCTAATTCCTCTAAAAATTTAGAAGCTTTTTTTGAAGCAGTTTCACTCATTGGGGGCAAAACCCTTTTCTCTCCTTCAATTAGATGAATATTCATTTGTGAGGCATCCAGATCTGGATAATCTTTTTCCACAATATTGTTTCGCAATTCGGCAATTGCTCCACTTAATTCTACTCCAGTTGGTCCCGCACCAGCGATAACGAAATTCAGTAAAGCAAATTTTTCATCAGGATCATCTGTAATTACTGCTTGTTCTAAGTTTTCAAGAATTAAACTTCTAATGTTTAAAGCTTGAGGCACTGTTTTCATCCAAATGCTATTCTCTTCTATACTTTTATTTCCGAAGAAATTAGTTCTAGAACCGGTAGCTATCACCAAATAATCATAAGTCACTTCGCCTATAGTGGAATGTACCAATTGTTTTTCAGCATCTATAGAGGTAACCTCTGCCATTCTAAAATATCCGCGATCACTAGATCTAATGATCTTTCTCAATGGATAGGCAATAGAATCTGGTTCCAATCCAGATGTAGATACTTGGTATAATAAAGGCTGAAAGGTGTGATAATTATGCTTGTCTATAAGTACGGTTTGTACTTCATGCTTCAAAAGTTTTTTAGCTAAAGAGATTCCGCCGAAACCACCTCCAATAATTACTACTCTAGGAAATTTTGACTTTGGTACGTTCATGTTATTATCCATTTCTTCAGCGCTTTTAAAACAGTTTGTATTTAACTGTAACAGTTCATTTACCCGTATATAATTATCTATCTTCGAAAGTAAGAATTATTTGACTTCTATTTAAGTATTAGGAGCTAGACTATTTTTTAGTTTTACCTGTAACGCACAAAGATTATTATAGACTAATTAAATGTAAAAAGAATCTGTGGAGAAAGAATTAGAACATCAGTTTGTAACAAATTTGGAGAGAGACCAGAACATTGTTCACAAAATATGTAGGATCTATACCAATGATCAGGCTTCCCACAATGATCTATTTCAAGAAATTACCATCCAACTCTGGAAAGCCTATCCTAAATTTAGAGGAGACGCTAAGTTTAGCACATGGATGTATCGTGTGGCCTTGAATACTGCGATCACCTTATATCGCAAGAAGAAAAGAGGAATTCAAACTCAAGATTACGATTCGGTTCATTTTCGAATAAAAGTAGATGAATATGATGATGAAACCGAGCAACAATTATCCTTGATGTATAATGCCGTAAAAGAACTTAATGATATAGACAAAGCCTTGGTTTTCCTATATCTTGAAGACAAAAACTATAAAGAAATATCTGAAACAATGGGGATTAGTGAAGTGAATGCTCGAGTGAAGATGAATAGAGTGAAAACTAAACTAAAAAAAATATTAAATCCGTAAAACGTATGGATGAGTTAGACTTATTAAAAAAGGACTGGAATAGGCAGCAAGGAAATTATCCTAAGCTTACCTATGACCAGATCTATAAAATGATATGGAAGCGATCCAGCTCCATAGTAAAGTGGATCTTCTATATTAGTATTATAGAACTCATAGTTGCAACCCTATTAAATATCATCTTCTCTGGAGATAAATACTGGGAGGATATAGAAAAAAATAACCTAGAGGAAGTAGTAACCATTTTATATGTTCTGAGTTATGCTATTACCTTTTATTTCATCTTTAGGTTTTATAAGAATTACAAAAGAATTTCTACTACAGATGATGCTGCAACGTTAATGCTAAATATCTTAAAAACAAGGAGAACAGTAAAATTCTATATTGGTTATGTGCTAATATCTACAGGAATGACTGTTGTGGGAATCTCGGGTTATATGATCCTAAAGCATAGCAATAAAGATATAGCTCAAGCATCAAAATATGCTTTTGATGCGGTAGATTGGATAAAATTTATTGGGGTAAGCGTACTTGTTCTTACTGTATTCTTAGGACTAATCTGGTGCTTTTACAGATTGCTCTACGGAATTTTGCTTAGAAGATTAAAGAAGAATTATATAGAACTGAAGAAACTAGAAATATAAAATAGGTGTTGAATTTAGGGTGGGAACCAGTTTTTTTAAAATTAAAACTGGTTCCCACCTCCTATTTGTAATCATTTTTATTTGATTTACTTCCATGTTACTATTTTGTTTTTAAGCCTATACGCAGAGGAAAAAATGGTTTATCAGCATAGATAATAATTTGTAAACCTTTCTAGATTATAAGTCTTTTTCTCATTTAGTAGGTCTTTCAGATCCATTTTATATTTGAGGTTTTGCATTGGATGAACCTTTATACCCTTATAATAGGTTACTTTTGCAATTATTAGGATTTCCCTCCACAATTAAAAAATCATATAAATGGAATTTACAAATCCCCTAATTTATGGGGTGCCCGTTTTTTTAGGACTTATACTATTAGAACTAACATACAGTAAAACCCATCAAAATAAAGAACTATATAATTGGAAAGATCTACTTTCAAGTCTTTCTATGGGTATTGGCTCTGCCGTGATCGCTGCATTGATAAAAACGGTTTCCATCATTCTTATTTTTAATGTTGTGTATGAATTTTTTAATCCGATTATTAGTGGTGTAAGAACCAATATTATGGGTTGGGAATCCTTTGGATATGCCTGGTATTTTTGGATTTTATGTATGCTTTTAGACGATTTTACCTATTATTGGTTCCACCGTGAAAATCATATGATTCGGTTTCTTTGGGCAGCTCATATAGTGCATCATTCCTCAGATAATTTTAACCTTGGAACAGCGGTTCGCAATGGTTGGTTCACACTAGTTTACAAGCCTTTTTTTTATATGTGGATAGTAATAATAGGTTTTCCACCAGAAATGCTGATAGTTTGCCTAGGAATTGAATCCCTATGGCAATTCCAATTACACACTAGATATGTTCCTAATATGGGAATTATAGAAAAATTCTTCAATACCCATACAATGCACCAGGTACATCATGCGAAGAACCTGGAATACTTGGATAAAAACCATGGAGGAATTTTAAATGTTTTCGACAGAATTTTCGGTACATGGAAAGAGATGGATGATTCCGTTGCCATTAAATATGGGGTTTCCACACCACCAGATTCTTATAATTTATGGGTGATCCTAACTCACGAATACCAGAATATTTGGGAGGACGCTAAAAAAACAAAAAAATGGAGGCATAAATTTATGTATGTTTTTGGACCACCTGGTTGGAGTCATGATGGAAGTACACAAACTGTAAAAGAGATGCAGAAATTAATGAAAATTGATAATTAAGCTTGATGATTTCTAGATTTTCAAAGTTTTAACTTATAATATCCTAGAGATCAAATTGGAATTTTTTAATGAAGGCTTGGAATATGAATTTTATCTTAATACTCCCATTTACGCGTTTCATTTAACTCTTCCATAGCTTCAAGTTCTTCCTGCGGAATCACTTTTAGGAATGAACAATGTTGCTCTATTGCATATTCCAATTTTTCTACAATCTCTTCTACGGTATCATTTTCATAATCGAATTCCATAGCCGGCTTGATCTGAAAGGATTGAAGAATTCCGCGCTTCTTTAGTCTAATTCCTTTCTTATCGAAAGAGCGTCTAAAACCATCGATAACTATAGGAATAACAATTGGCTTGTACTGTTTAATAATATGAGCGGTACCTTTTCTAATAGGTTTAAAAGGTTTGGTAGTTCCTTGCGGAAAAGTGATTACCCAACCATCTTTTAGAGCAATCCCAATATTCTCGGTGTCTTCAGCTTTAACCTCTCTGTGAACATCTTGTCCTTTTGCTCTCCAAGTTCTCTCCACTGTAATAGCTCCGGCATAAGCCATGATTCTGGTTAACAGTCCAGCTTGCATTGTTTCCTTTGCAGCAACATAATAAAGATTCAATTTAGGTTGCCATAGATAGCCCACATTTCTAATGTTATCCACTCTCCCACTCAAACTCGCATTAAAAACATGGAACATTGCGGTTACATCTGCAAAATAGGTTTGGTGATTGGAGACAAATAAAACGTGGGTATCGGGAAGATTTTTAATGATTTCAGATCCTTCAATATGAAGCTCATTAAATCCCCTGTAACGTCTATGAGACAGAACCCCAAAGATACGGATGAGCCATTTTTTTATATAAAGATAATGTCCAAATGGATTTTTTGTAAATAACCCCATGTATTAGAATTAATCTTAAATTGTTAATTATATCTTAAAGAAGCCAAAGATAGCAATATTGTTTAAAGAGCAATCTTCAATAAATCTTTTAATTCGCTAAGCATCATCGCGGTTGCACCCCAAACAACATGACCATTCAACTGAAACGCTGGAACCTGAATATTTTTAGCGTAGGAGGTACTTAATTGCTGAGAGATCAAATTCTTTTCATCCATAAAATCTTCCAGATCTACTTCTAAGATTTTCTCTACTTCCGACTCTTGCGGTATTAGGTTAGGCGTTTTACTCATTAAACCAACATATGGATGAACCCAGAAGTTGCTTGGAGGAATATATAATTTGGTTAATTTCTTAATTACCTCTACATCTTTTTTAGGAATTCCAACTTCTTCCTCGGTTTCCCTAAGTGCAGTGTGCTTCAAATTCTTATCAAAATCTTCTACTCTTCCACCAGGAAATGCAACTTGATTAGAATGTACTCCTTTATAGGTCTTTCTAAGGATCAATACCAAATTGGTGATCTCTTCTTTATTCGGATAAAAAAGAGCCATTACCCCGGCCTTATTTGGCTTTTTAGAATTTATATCTGTTCGAGCCAATTCCTGTATGCGAAGTAAAGGCGCCAATTTATGCTGAGCTTCCACTCCTGGAAGATCTAAATTCTTTAAATTTGAGACTTTATCTTTAAATTCTTTATAATTCATGAAACATAAAATTATACTTTTTTGCACGCTCTTACTTCTATTAAGCGCAAGTTGTGAAGATACGCAAAAATCAAGAAATAACACCGTAAATAAAGACACAACAGCGAATTCAGAAAATGTAAAAGATACTTCAGATGTAAAAATGAAGAATGAAAATTCCGAAGAGAAAAAATTGTATTTACATGACGAACCGCTTTTGGTTCAGGAACAACTAATTCCATATTTAACCGAGTATGGAAAAAAGAATCCCGAAAACAAGATAAAAATAAGCACCACTTTTGGTGATATTTATGTGAGCTTATTCGACGATACGCCCTTACACCGAGCTAATATGATCCTCTTAATTAAGCAAGGATATTTTAATGGTACTTTTTTCCATAGAGTTGCCAAAGGTTTTGTTATCCAAGGCGGAAATTCAGATAATAGAGATACTAGCACCAAAAGGAACAATATTGGTTCTTATTTAATCCCTAGCGAATTTGAAGCCGGACATAGACATACCCGTGGCGCTTTTTCTGCTGCTAAGTATGCTGAGCAAAATGTGAGCAAGGCCTCTTCCCCGTTCGAGTTCTTTATAGTGCAAAGTGAAAGAGGCGCGCATCACCTAGATAACGATCATACTGTTTATGGAAGAGTTACACAAGGAATGGATGTGGTAGATAAAATTGCAGAGCAGCCAATTGGCGAAGGAGAATGGCCATTATTGAATATTCCAATTAAGGTGGAGATCGTAAAATAAATGCTGAATTCTATTTTAAAATAAAAATTACAATTCATCCGTTAAAGCATACAACTCAGTAACTTAAATTGAAAATTTTAAAGTATGTAGATTACATTTGAAGAATAACTTTTTAAAAATAGAACTTATGAGATCAATCGCAGTTTTAGTAGCTTTATTTATCAGTAATCTTTTTAATGCTCAGGTTCAGGCGCAATCTGAAAGTAGCCCGGAAGTAACAGTAACTATAGAAAATATAAAAGGCGACTCGGGATCTATTCTCGTTGGCTTATATTCTGAAAAAACATTTTTAAAAGCAAAACCAGAATATTCTGAAAAAGCTGAAATTGTTAATGGAAAAGCTAGTGTTACTTTTAAGGATCTGCCAACAGGAAATTATGCAATCTCATGTTTTCACGATAAGAACGGAAACAGTCAAATGGATTTCGAGCCAACAGGAATGCCATTAGAACCATACGGAATTTCCAACAACATCATTAA
This sequence comes from uncultured Antarcticibacterium sp., assembly GCA_964636585.1. Lineage (GTDB taxonomy): Bacteria > Bacteroidota > Bacteroidia > Flavobacteriales > Flavobacteriaceae > Gillisia. Next base: position 446 of record CAZWSP010000019.1, on the reverse strand, counting down.
TAATTACGGTCCGCCGCAATGGGAAGATGCCAAATTTCAAGTTGAAAATCAAGCCGTAAACCTTTCTATCAGGTTAAATAATTAACTATAGACAAATCTCATTGAGATGAAAGTCAATTATAGAATAAATCAATACCTTTGTGTTCGATTTATTCTATAAATTATGACTATTACTCAACTTCAATACGTTCTTGCAGTAGCAGAACACCAAAATTTCACCAAAGCCGCTTTAAAGGTATTTGTAACTCAACCAACCTTGAGCATGCAAATTCAGAAATTAGAGGATGAACTTGGTGTAAAGATTTTCGATAGAAGTAAAAAACCCATTCAACTTACAGAAACCGGAAAGAAGATCGTTAATCAAGCGAGAAATATTGTGAATGAAAGCGACCGTATTCAAGATATCGTAGATCAGGAAAAAGGCTTTATTGGAGGAAATTTTAGAT
>CAZWSP010000018.1:0-29588 GCA_964636585.1 uncultured Antarcticibacterium sp. | reverse complement strand
AGTTCATTTTCCAATGGTACTACTGGAGAACTCCAGTAGTTATAGTTATAGCTGCTCGCTGTTCCTTGTTGATCTTTTTCTATAAATCCTGTACTATATTCATCTATGATACTTCCTTCAGGTTGCACAAGTTGTGAGTCTCCAAAAAGTTTTATTTCACCATTTAGCTTCAAATATTGCGAAACAAAAAGTCCCTGCCCAGAATTTGTTTCGTCTTCATTATCGTTGGGATTTAACATTTTTAGCTTCCCACTTTCTGAAATTAATCCAAGCACATTTATATCATGTCCTCCTGAATTTATAGAATCACTTTTGGTAATTACAATATTCCATTTAATTGCTTCTCCATTAATTCCGTTATCATTGGGCCAACTCCAAAATTTATCTTCAGCAGCTCCTGCATTTTTATCCCAAGTATTTTTATCCTTCCAGTTACCGCTTATTTCAGTTTCTGAAATATATGGGAGAGGAGCTGTGTTATTTTGATTGGTCTCTATATTTTTTAGCGTACCATTTATCTGGTTGGATGTTTCATCCAAGGTTATACCACCATTAACATCTGCAGATAGTAATTGGTAATAAGCTTTTAGTTCACTCCATAATAAATTATCTGTAACGACCATAGGAAGTATAGTTCCTTTTACTGGAGAAATCCCAATTTCCAAACGTTGATTCATTAAGAAGTGCATCTGATTTTCGCTTAATGCCTTATTCCATATTCTTAATTCTTCTATCCAACCATTAAAATAATTGGAAGGAATCTCGGGGGTAGATGAGTTGTACATTGCCCCTAAAATAAATGGGCTATCAATGCTCACCGGTCTAACTCCAGTTTTGGTTCCAACATCTAAACCATCTACATAAAGTACATATTTATCGCTGTTATAAGTGACTGCTATATGATACCATCTACTTGTAGTTAATTTAGTTGAAGTGGAAACTGAAATATTCCCCCATCTAAATGTAGGTGCTCCATTGTTAATAACAAGGTCATATCCGCCCGATCCTAAGTTTGAAGCATCGCGCTTAGATAAAACTGTTCTTACTCCTTCTATAGATTTTAATTTTACCCAAGCTTCCAAAGTGAAATTACCTGTAGAGAAATTATGATTGTTGCCAAAGTTTACATGATCATCTATTCCATCAAAATCTAAAGCACTACAATCATCAGAAAAAGAAATAATTATTTCATCAGATTTAAAGCAAGTACCGTCTGGATTTGAGATTGTCCACTCTAATATATAAGAGGTATTAGCTGCGCCTTTAAAAGAAGCTGACGGATCTGTTAAATCATTATCAGGAAACGAACCACCAGTTCCAGATTTAATAATCCATTTTCCTTGTCCTTCCTCCGGTGTATTTCCTTCTAAGAATGTAGTTATAACTCCACACTTAAACAATTGGTCATCTCCTGCTGCTGGAACGGTTAGCTCTAATGGTTCTTCAATTACTACGGTGGAAATAGTTTGGCAATCATTTGCATCAGTAACTGTTACCGTGTAGCTGCCAGCTGTTAGCTCTATTGCTGTTTTAGTAACTTGTGCATCGTCATCATTCCACAAATACGTATAAGGTGCTGTTCCTCCTGATGCATTTGCAGTAGCAGATGTAAGATCTCCAAAACATACAATTGGAGCATCTTCTGAAACAGTTAAGGCTAATGCATCTGGTTGATTAACAACTATAGGTTTAGATGCTGGATCAAAATAATAGGTGGTGCCCTTGCTATCTCTAACATATACGCTTGTATAACTTCCCACAGCAAGGTTATAAAATTCTTTTGTTGTTACATAGTTTGCTGTAACATCGCCAGTTATACTAAAGTAATAAGGCTTTACTCCTCCATAAGCATTTATGGTCATTGAACCAAGAGAGGTGCCATTACATGGAGTGTCCACAACATCTGCGTTCGCAAAAAGAGGAACTAGAACAGGAACAATGCTTTTTGAATCTAAACAACTATTACCTGTTGCGTCTCCACATTCCTTACCGCTGTTTGTGGTCCAGCGTATTCTAATTTGATCTAAAGTAAATTCTTCACCACATTCCCATTCTATATTCACATTAGATTCTGGAGAATCTACTTTAAATAATGGATACAATCCAACAGGAATGAGTTCCCATTCATATTTCCCATTATTAGAATTTGTTATTTTTTTTCCGAAACAACCCGTTAGCTGACCTGAGTCTGTATTTCCCTGTAATATACTGCCTAATACAGTTGTTGAAGGCTTTTTAGTGCTGTAAATTAATTCAACATCTAAAACATATACATTGGAACTTTTTAAAATATCTATCCAAAGATATTTTTCTGCAGTTGCTGCACAATTACTTTCGGTAAGAGGGGTTCCAAATTTATCACCAATAAAATAATTATTTTTATCTATTTGGAAATCCTGACTTTGATTTTGTCCTACACAGCCTTCAAAGCAACCTCCAACATAGTGATCAAATTTTTGAACAGATACAACTCCATCTTCATCTGTAACGGTAAGTGTAATTACTTTATCTCCTTTGGAACTGTATTTAACTACATATCTATCTAAGCCTTGAGCAGTTGCAGGGTTTGCACTAGCGCCAAAATCCCATTTATAGGTGAATTTATAAGGATCCCCGATCCCTCCAACGGTAAGATCAGGATCTACCTGAAAGGAGGATGTTCTTATATTATCTGTATTTTGAAGACATCTAGAAGTTTCGCTTATTTCAACTTTTACAATATCTGTTACAGTAACATTTTGAACAACAGAACATCCGTTACTATCGTAAACGGTTAATTCATAAATTCCGGCAGCAAGACTATTTGCAGTTTTGGTAGTTTGGATCACATTAATTTGACCTGAAACTCTCCATTCATAAGTGTATCCTCCGGAACCTCCGGCAGGCGTTGCAGTAGCTGTACCAGTAGGCGATCCAAAATTTAAGGTTCGAGTTGCAGTTGTAGTTGTTGTAAGTGCAGCTGTAGGTTGAGTTAATGTATAAGAATCATTAATTGAAACAATACATGAAGGGTAATTTACGTCTCTTATGTTTATAGAATAATTTCCATTAATTAATCCCGTAAAAGTTGGGGTATTAATCCATGCTTCAGAACCTGTAATATTGCTGTTGTTGATTATTTGATATTGATAATTGCCACTCCCACCAGATACATTATTTACATTTACTATTCCGCTGGCATCTCCAAAACATTTAATGTCGGTTTTGGTCAACGTAGCCTTCATTTCAGATAAACTACCAACGCTAATGTTGGATTGAGTTGCACATCCTTTATTATCTTTAATAAATACAGTATAATTTCCTGCTGCAAGTCCAGTGAAATTTGGAGAGCTTTGAAATGAGGAATTATCAATCGAATATTCATAATCTTCATTACCACCACTTATTGTTCCAGCAGTAATAGTTCCGTCATGAACGCCATTTATCCCGCTGAAGCAGGTTTCTGCTGTAGATGTAGCTTCAGTTATAGATAATTCTTCAGGCTCTGTAATTTCAACTTCAATCTGATAGGTACAAACTTCCGCATCTTTTACATATAATGTATAAACTCCTGCATAAAGATTACCTAAGGTAGTTTTTGTATCAAAATTTATGTTGTCTATGGAAAACTGTAATGTTCCATTTCCTCCTGAAGCATTGGTAATGTTTATAGCTCCATTTTTCTCTCCATTACAGCTAACAGGTGTTAAAGCCAGTTCAACCTTTATAGAAGGATTTACTTTTATAGTAAACGTTTGTGGTGCTCCAGCACAGTTATTGGCAACTGGAGTTACTGTGATTTCTGCTATTATTTGGGCTGTCCCATTATTTGTTGCAGAGAAGGAAGGTAAATTGCCAGTCCCTGATGCTGCTAAACCTATGGCCGTATTTGTATTGGTCCAATTGTAAGTTGTGCCAGTTACTTGGCTTCCATCAAAAATAAATTCTGAAGAAACGTCAGAATTACAAAAAATTAGATTGTTAGGTTTAGTAACTGTAGGAGTTGGATTAACAGTTATTTCGAATTGTTGGGAAGTTCCATTACAATTATTTGCCTTAGGAATAACTGTTATAACTGCAGTAATTGGGGCATTGCTAGTATTTATTCCAGTGAATGCTGAAATATTTCCAGTTCCAGAGGCTCCAATTCCAATTGAAGGATTACTATTTGTCCAAGAGTAGGTGGTACCTGTAACTGTACTCCCATTAAAACTTGTAGCTGGGATTAATTCAGAATTACAAGCAATTATATCTGTGGGCTTTGTAAAACCTGTAGTTGGATTTACAGTTAATTGAAAAGTTTGAGGTGTACCTGCACAACCATTTGCAGTAGGTGTAACTGTAATATTTGCAGTTAATGGTGCATTTGTTGAATTGCTTGCTGAAAATGAAGCTATATTTCCATTACCTGAAGAAGCCAATCCTATATTTGGCTTATCATTAGTCCAAGAATAAGTTGTTGCAGCCCCTGTTATATTAGATCCTGTAAAAGAAATTGCTGCAATTTGTTCGGTATTACACGCTACAACATCTACAGGTTTTGTAAAGTTAGCAGTAGGATATACCGTAATTTTAAAGGTTTGTGGAGTTCCTATACAACCATTGGCCGTTGGTGTTACAGTTAGATTAGCTACAATGGATGCACTTGTTGAGTTTTTAGCTGTAAATGCGGAGATATTACCATTTCCGGAAGCTCCTAACCCAATACTCGTATTATCGTTGATCCATGAATATGATGTATTGGAAACTGCACCTCCTGTAAAATTTATAGCGGAAATATTAGCATTATTGCAAACAGTAATATCTATTGGTTTTGTTAATGTAGCAGTTGGATTAACCGTGATTTTAAATGTTTGCGAGGTACCAATACATCCATTTGCTGTTGGAGTAACGGTAATAGTTGCAATTATGGGATCGTTCGTTGAGTTTTTAGCTGTGAATGCGGAGATATTGCTATTTCCTGAAGCTCCTAATCCAATATTCGTATTATTATTAGTCCAAGAGTAGGTCGTGTTTGCTACAGAACTACCTGTAAAATTAACTGCCGTGGTCTGGGAGTTATTACAAACGCTAATATCAGATGGTTTATTAAATGTTGGATTGGGCTTTATTGTAATTACACCAGAATTAGATTGCTGTGAACAGTCTCCGGTAGTTGTTACGGAATAATTAAAGGTTCCAGTATTAGTTGGGGTACCCGTTATTTTATATACTCCACCGCTATAAGTTCCAGTTACGCCAGAAGGCAAGGTGCCAGTTAAAGTTGCTCCAGAACCCGATCCCCCTATGATGAATGATATATTTGAAATTGCAGTATTAACGCAAACCTCCTGAGATTTATTCGTTGGACTATCAATTGTAGCATTAGCTTTAATTACAATTGTAAATGGGATATTATCTCCATCAGCGTCTGTGCTATTTGTATTATGTACTTTTAAGTTAGCAGTGTAAGATCCAGGTGCAGGATTAACCGGAATTAGGATTGGGAAATTCCCAGAAGTACTGCCAGAAAAATCTGATTTGGCTACATCATTAAAACCTTGTGCTTTGGCATTTGCGCCATAAGTAATTGTGAATTTATTGGCGCTGTTTGTTGCGTTGGTGTAAGGAAGGTTGGAATTCCTAATACCCTGACAAACAGTTACTGTTGGATTTGTTCCTAAACTTACCGAAGGCTTCGCATACATTTTTGAAGTGGAAACTTCAGCTATTTTATATGGTGATGAAGTTAGAGTTTCAATTATAGAACTTTCTAAATCTAAAGTTGGTATCTCTTTAGATTCAAAAAACATATAACAGATACTTTTTGAAGTAGAAGAAAAACTTTCTAATTCAGATTTATCAGAAGCTAGTAAAGAGTTAGAACAAACAAAATTTAAAAGTATTATTAAGCAAGTTTTAACTAGTAGAGTAATTTTTCCCATGCAAAATTAGTTACAAATGTTGCCAAATGTACGTAGTTTACATGTAACTGGTTTTGATAAAGTGTATTTTTTTAAGGTAAAACGCATAAATACTGCGAATTAGCTTATTTTTTCTGTCAGAATTACAATAGTTGTACGAATTTTACTGTTAATTTTTCATAATAATTTTTTGAGTAATTATTTTATTATTTGTTTTTAATTTAACAATATATACTCCGGATGGATAATTTTTTATTCCAATCCTAACTTCTTTTGCGTTTGGTATTGAAGAATGGTCTTCTAATAATTTTCCATTTAAATTATATAGGTACATATGTGATATAGCAACTTCTTCAGTATTTAGAATTTGAATTTCGTTATCTCTATAGCTGTGCTTAACAGATAAAACAAATTCTTTTGGTTCTTCAGTAACATCAACTTCTACTGTATCTGGTGTAGGGAGTGTAGCTTCTTTTTCTTTAAAGAAGATCAAGGCAAATCTATCTACCACATAACCTGGCTTGATTGTAGTCTCGTATGACGCTAATTTTATATCGTGAATACTATCATTCCACTTGTCATGAATGTACACCTCTTTATCTTCTGGAAGGTTTTCCCAAGATTGTAAATCAATTTTAATAAGTCCTTCTTCCTCTATCATCATTCCAATAGGTAGAACTTGATCTATATCAAAATTGGAAACTCCTTGTATTACAAACTCATGGTCCTTTATCACCCAAAACATATCTTCAGCATTATACTCATTCATTGGAGCATCATACCCAAGATCAAAATCATTGGTTGCATTAGGATTTACTCCTACCAACAATTCCCTATGGTATCCTTTTGGAGATCTAAATTTAATTCGAATTTTTGCTAATGGTTCAGCTTCCTTAGTGTCATTATCCTTTTTCTCTTGTGTTAAGAATTGAGAACTATTAATAGCCTCTCTAACAAATACACGTTGGCTATTCTTAAATACTACATCTCCACCAACAACTGTGTTCGTTCCAGTTTGAGAAGGGTCTGGCATAGAATTAATAAAGAAACCTTGTCCTACTGGGATATACTGTCCTGGCGTTTTACTAGCCACAGCTCCTGTATTACTGTTAATCCTGTCATCCATCGCGATGGCTTTAACTCCACCAATTAAATTATAAGTTGCATATCCACCAACATATTCTCTCAAAATATGAGTTTTCCCAGCAAAGTGATCCCAAAAGTATACTGCACCGGTAAATGCATTTTTGGTATTTAGTCCTCCGCTATCTTTAATGTTATCTAGAATAAATTTCTTTGCATCAATTGCAGAAGGATAGGGATTACCTAAAAGATAGTTTTGATCCTGCCCTATATTTAAGGTAATTGTTCCATTATTAGGTTTTCCTTTATACACATAATTCTGTCTATCTGCTATGGCAGCTTCACCGGATGTTCCTTTCATTGTGTAACCTTCTCCTATTTTTAGAACACCATTGCTTCCAATATGTTTCCATTCAGAATATTCATCGGCAGTTCCTCTAAACTTCCAAATCCAGTAATTACTAATCATTCTAGGGGTAGATAACTTACCATCTGCAAAGGTTACTCCATTCCCAAACATTAAATTTTTTGGGTTTGTAGTAGAAGTTCCATCCAACATCACTTTGGATATCATATAAGTGGTATTAGAAGTTCCTTGATCTACAACAGGTGAAGACCAGTAATTATAATTATAACTACTTGCAGTACCTTGCTGATCACGTGTAATAAATCCAGCACTTGTTGGAGCTAAAATACTTCCTTCAGTTTGCACTAATTGAGATTCTCCCACAAGATCTATACTTCCGTTCAAATCCAAATAATGTGTAATCGTTAATCCTTGACCTGAATTATTTTCATCCAAGGCTTGATTAGGATTTGCCATGTTTAGCTCTCCTATTTGAGATAGTAAACCGAGCATGTAAATATCTTTCCCGCCCGATGTTATATTGTGTGCTATTTGAGCAATATTCCAGTTGATAGGTTCACCATTAATTCCTAAACTATTTGGTGCATCCCAAACATCTGGGCGTTGCCAAGTTTCTTTATTTCTCCATTGTCCTACAGCTTTTGAAATGTATGGAAGCGGTGCAGAATTTTCTTGAGTGGTTTCTATGTTCTTTAATTGTCCAGCAACCTTTGTGGTAGCTTTGTCTGGAGTAAATCCATTTGCTAATTCATTTCCGATTAATTGATAGTACCCTGAAAGATTTGAATAAGCAAGATCTCCTGGCACTACTAATGGTAGAACAGTTCCTTTAACTGGAGTTACATCTACTTTTAAACGCTGATTCATCATGAATCTTAACTGTCCTTCTTGCAAAGCAGTTTTCCAAATTCTAACTTCTTCTATCCAGCCATGGAAATAATTAACCGGGTTTTCTGGCTTATTTCCTCTAAAAATTGCACCAATTAAGAATGGGCTAGTTGTGGCAGCTGGATTAACAGCGACTCCATTTCCAACTTTAATACCATCTACATATAATTTTGCCTGACCATCAGTATAAATAACAGCCACATGATACCATCTTTGAGTAGTTAATTTGTAAGATGAGGTTACTGTTGAATTTCCCCATTTAAATGTAGGTGCTCCACTATTTATTGAAAGATCATAACCTCCAGCAGATAGATTTTGTGAATCTCTTTTTGAAACAATAGTGCGTTGCCCATTAATTGAATTTAATTTTACCCAAGCTTCAATGGTAAAATTGCCAGAGTTCAAATTATAATTATCACCCATTGTAATATGGTCATCTACTCCATCAAAATCTAAGGTGCTACAATCTGCAGTAAATGAAATGGTCATTTCATCGCTGGTAGTACAGGTATTCGTTTGATTAGCAATAGTCCACCTTAGGGTATAGTTTCCAGCAGTTCCTGTAAAATAGGATTGCGCATTATTTGGTTCGGTAATTACACCACCGGTTCCAGAAACTATTGTCCAAGTTCCAGTTCCTTCAACTGGAGTATTTCCTGTAAGGTTCGTTCTGTTAAATCCGCAGCTAAATTTTTGATCTTCACCAGCAGTAGCAAGTGTTATTTGTGCAGGTTCTACTATAGTAACAGTTTTTATTGCTTGGCAACCATTCTTGTCTATTACTGTAACCGTGTATTCTCCATTAGGTAAATTGGTAGCAGTTGCAGTTGTTTGCTCATTAGCATCATTCCATAAATAAGTATAGAAATTTACTCCAGTAGCCGAAACAAAAGGTGTTCCTCCTGTTGCTACAACCGTAGCCTGTCCAGTTTGCCCAAAGCATATTGGGTTGGTTGAATTAACAATAAGTGTAATTGGTGATAGAGGTTGAGTAATAACTACAGGGGCTGCTTGAAAAACTGTTCCTTCATTATCTTTTACCCAAACTGTTTTACTTCCAGCGGTAAGGTTGTGAAATTCATTACTACTTTGGTATCCGGAATTTGCACTAGTGATGCTATATTGGTATGGGCCTTGTCCTCCATTAGCTTTTACTGTAACTATCCCGCTATTTGAACCGTTACATAATAACACATTTGGTGTTGCCCTTGCATAAAGAGGCGTAATTACCACTTCATTATTGTTGGTAGAATAACATTTAGGATTAGGCCCTTGTCCGCATTTCCATTTAATATTGTTAGAGAAGGTCATATAAACGTTCTCAATTGTAAGCAAATCTCCACATTCCCAATCCAATTGAATAGTTTTAACTTTTTGTGGAATTGCTTGATTTTCATAAAAACAAAGACCTTTATTCACATGAGTAGAAGTTCCATCTGCATGTTCTATTGAAAAGATATATTCTATATACATAGAATATCTATCAGACTGTGTAGGCAAATCAAAATAAAGGAATTTTGGGGAGCCATCTCCACAAGTTGAAGCAGTTACTTTATTTCCATTTGCATCTGCCATGTAAAATGTATTAATCGCAAAGTCATTAGATCCACAATCGTCTTTAAAACACTCTCCAACATATTGAACGATAGATTCAGTTCTACTTGTTCCAGTAGCATCTGTTACAGTTACAGTTACCGTTCTGTTTCCCGTAGAAGAATAATTCACAGTATGTGATCCAGGACCAGTTGCAGTTGCTGGAGTGGCTCCGGTTCCAAAGTTCCAAAGGTATGTGTAAGGTCCAACTCCGCCTATTGCAGTTCTATCTTCCACTTCAAAATAAGAAGTTCTAATTACATCTTCATCCTCTGGACAAATAGATGTTGGAATAATTGGAGCTTTAATAGCTTCAATTATTTTAAGGTCTACAGTCGTAGAACATCCATTCTTATCTGTTACAGTAACCACATAATTACCACCAGCTAAACCATTAGCGGTTTTAGTGGTTTGTAGGATTGGTGTTTCATTTTGTTTTCTCCAAGCATATGTAAAACCCGGTGTTCCTCCCGAAGCATTTGCAGTAGCACTTCCAGTTGAGGTTCCATAAGAGGTTGTTCTTGTAGTAGTAACTTGAGCACTTACCACAGCAGTAGGCTGAGAAATAACAGTATTAGTACTTAGAGTGATTACGCAGGTTGGATAATCTAGATCTCTTATTTTAACTGTATAAGTTCCGGCTATTAAAGATGTAAAATTTGAAGTTGACTTCCAAGTAGTTCCGTCTATAGAATATTCATATTTTCCATGACCACCAGAAGCGTTGTTTATAGACAAGGTTCCATCTGTACCATTAAAACACTTAACATTGGTAGTAACTATAGTTGCATTTAATGCTTCAGGAGCATTAACTACCACATCAGATTGAGTTGCACAACCCTTGCTATCTTTTATAAAAATAACATAGGAGCCTGCAGGAACATTTGTGAAAATTCCAGTAGAATTAAAAGTACTATTATCTATAGAATATTGATATCCACCGTTCCCTCCAGAAACCGTTCCTGCAGTAATAGTTCCATCGGTATTTCCAACACAAGAAGCTGGGGTAGAGGTAGCTGCGGTAGAAGTAAGGACATCTGGCTCAGTTATTTCTATTTCTTCTGTAATCTTACAGCCATTTAAATCTCTTACAGTTAAGGTATAAATACCAGCGTATAAAACTTTGAAAGTAGTTTCAGATCCAAAATTAACTCCATCTATAGAATATTGGTATCCAGTAGTTCCACCTCTAACTGCACCAGCAGTTACGGTAGCATTCGATGCGCCATGGCAGGTTATATTGGTTTTTGTTGCTGGATCCATTTCTAGTATCTGCGGACCTGTTAATGTTATAGTTTCAGAAGTGGTACAACCCTTAGAATCTCTAACTGTAATTGTGTAGCTTCCCACGTTAAGCTCAGTAAAAGTTTTATTCGTGCTGAAGTTGATACCATCTATAGAATATTCATAGTCACCATTTCCACCGCTTACAATTCCCGCGACAATTTCTCCATCACCAGAATCGTAACACTTAACGTTAGATGCTTCCGAAGGTTCCATTACTAATGTAGAAGGTTCTGTTAGTTGAATAGTTTCTGAAATAGAACAGCCTTTAGAGTCTCTAACTGTCAATGTGTAGGTTCCACCGGCAAGACCAGTAAAGGTATTATTACTCTGAAAAGTTGTTCCGTTTATAGAATATTCATAACCAGAGTTTCCGCCTGTAACAGTTCCTGCAATGATAGTTCCATTTGCAGCTCCAGCACAGCTTACAGCTTCAAATGTAGCCGTTTGCATAGTTAACGCATCCGGCTGAATTATCGCAACAGTTTCAGTTATTTTACAACCTTTGGAATCTCTTGCTGTTATAGTATAGTTTCCAGAAGCAAGATTGTTGAAAGTTTTATTCAATTGAAAAGTAGTTCCATCAATAGAAAATTCATAGCTATTATTTCCGCCAGTTACAGTCCCTGCAGTTATAGAGCCATCACTAATACCAAAACAACTTGCTGCCGTTATGCTAGCGGCTTGCATGGTTAAAACAGAAGGTTGTGTTACACTAACGATTTCTGAAACTGTACAACCTTTAGAATCTTTGGCAGTTATGGTGTAATCTCCAGCAGTTAAACCTGTAAAGTTTTGACCAGACTGAAAATTAGTTCCATCTATAGAAAATACATATCCACTATTTCCTCCCGAAATGTTTCCAGCAGTTATTGTTCCATCTGAAGCTCCATTACAACTAACTGAAGTTAAGGATGCGGATGACATTGATAGAGAAACAGGTTCATTAACACTTATGCTTTCTGTTGCGGTGCAACCCTTTGAGTCTTTAACAGTGATATTATAAGGTCCACCAGCTAATCCGGTGAATACATTGCTTGTCTGAAAGTTGGTTCCGTCAATAGAATATTCATACCCGTTATTTCCGCCAGAAACTGTTCCAACCGTAATTTTTCCATCTGCAGCTCCGTTACAAGTTACCGCAATAGAAGATGATGTTTGTAGAGTTAAGGTAGTTGGCTGTGTTATAGTAACAGAGTTAGAAAAGGTACATCCTTTTGCATCTTTAGCTGTTACATTATAATTACCTGCTGAAAGATTTGAAAATATATTTGAAGTTTGAAAACTTGTATTGTTAATAGAATATTCATACCCATTGTTTCCTCCGGAGACTGCACCAGCTACAATTTTTCCATTTGCCTCTCCTGCACATGATACCGGAGTTAAAGTTGCAGCTTGCATAACTAAAGCTGAAGGTTCTTCTATGGTTACAAATTCAGTAATTGTGCAGCCTTTGCTATCTTTAGCTGTTATCGTATAGTTTGCAGCTTTTAAGTTGTTAAAAGTATTAGAAAATTGAAAACTAGTTCCATTTATAGAGAAAGTGTAATCACCATTTCCACCAGTTACGGTTCCTGCAATAATTTTTCCATCTGTATCCCCAAAACAACTCGCTGGAGTCAAACTAGCTGTTTGCATATTTAAAGCAACAGGTTCTGCGATAGTGATTGTTTCTGAAATCGTACAACCTTTAGAATCTTTAACGGTAAGATTATAGCTTCCTCCACTAAGATTTAAAAATTTATTTGATGCTTGAAAGCTTGTTCCATTAATAGAATAGGTGTATCCACCATTTCCACCGGAAACGGTTCCAGCATTGATGGTTCCATCTGCAGCTCCATTACAAGTAACATTGGTAATTGTGGAATTTAGTAAAGATAGAGCTGTAGGTTCTGTAACTACAATATTTTTAGTTATAAGGCATCCATTAGAATCCTTAACTGTAACCGTATAATTACCAGCTGTTAAATTGGAAATAGTTTTATTAGCACTAAAATTGCTTCCATCAATAGAATATGTATATCCTCCAGTTCCACCGTAAACATTTTCTGTAGTTATACTTCCATCATTACCTCCCTTACAACTTACAGGTATAAAAGAAAGATTTTGAATATTTAATACTGCAGGCTGAGTAAGCGTAACTACTTTAGAAGCAGTACACCCATTAGAATCTCTCGTAATTATTGTGTGAGATCCTGCCTTTAAATTGGAAAAGGTTTTATTAGATTGAAATACGGCTCCGCTAATGGAATATTCATAAGTTCCTGTACCTCCCGAAGCGTTTCCAACGGTAATAGTACCATCGTTACCGTTAAAGCAAGAAATATTTGTAAATGTAGGATTGGGCATTGTAACCGCTGATGGCTGATTTATTACAAAAGTTTTCGTGGTAGTTTCGAGTAAAGCATCTTTCACTATTAAAGTGTAAGAACCTGCAGATAAATTATTTAAATCTTTAGAGTTACTAGCATTACTCCATAAATAAATATATGGTGCAGTTCCACCACTAACTGTAATAGAAATAGAAGCATTAGAATCACTATTACAACTTAATTCTGTAATAGTTCCACTAACAGTAATATTGTAATTAGTGTTTTTTGAATTTATGTTTAAAAGAAGAGAAGAACCAAATAGAAATAAAAATAATAATGGGGTTCTTCCCATTAAAGTAATTTTTCCCATGAGACAAATATTTTAATAGAATACTGTAAAGCTACTCTAAAATATTTGATATCACATGATTAAGTACCTGTATAATCGATGAAATGCGTTAAAAATTAACTTATAGAAATTAAAATCAAAAATATTGTAGGAAAATTCTTATTTATTAGAAGTATTTTTGATTTTAGCTCTTCAATTTTCTCATCGTTTATCCTGTTTAGATGCTATTAGGTTGAATTATAGTTTTTTAAGTTCCATATAACTTAGTCGAACTTTTTAAAAATCTTCAAAATATTTTCAATAATGCTATTTTTGTTGTGAGCCATATTTCCTACTTAGAAGCATCTTTTTTACTATAAATTATTTAAAAATTAAAATGCGACTGATTATTTAATCAACCGCATTTCAATAAATCCGTTTATTTTTTTAAACTATCTCAAACTCAAAATATCAATTACTTCTTGATCACTATTTTCCTAGTAACAATTTGATCTTCGGTGTGCATTTTTAATACATAAATACCATCACTAAAATTATTCACTTTTAATCTAATTTGTTTTTCGGTTGGTATTTCATCGAATACCGATAATAATTTTCCGTTGAGATCGAATAAATAAATAGCAGATATCTGAAGTTCCTGAGGGTTTAAAACCATCATCTCATTTTCGGTATAGGAGTGTAATAAACTAATATCTGTGAGATCATCAATAATTATTGGATCTTCTAAAGGATCTTCTTCTATTGGATCATCATCTCCTGGAACATCAACCACTGGGTCTTCTTTAGTTTCCTTATAGAAAATTAATTCAAAACGATCGTTAATTTCACCCCGTTCTGCGTTAGAAATATAAGGTTTAGATTTAATGTCATGAATAGTATCTAATAGTTTATCCTTAAGATAAATTGTTTGACTTGAATTCATGTTTTCTAAAGTATCAATCTTTATAGTAAACTCTCCAGCTTTTTCAATTCGTATACCTAAAGGTAAGACTTGTTCCTTGCCAAAATCTGGCACTCCTTGAATTACTAAGAAATTCCCAGCTTGTAACCAGTACATGTCTTCTTCGTTGTATTCTATCATAGGTGCATCATAACCAAGATCAAATCCATTCGTGGTATTTGCATTGGCGCCAACTAATAATTGTCTTACATATCCTTTAGGAGATCTAAATGAAATTCTAATTTTAGACCCAGAACTCGTCGCCTCTTCTTTTCCTGTTTTTTGAACAATTTCAGGTTTTAGGAAAACCGAATTACCTGATGATTCTCTTGAAAATACTCGCTGACTATTTTTAAAAGTGATATCACCTCCATCAAGAGTAAATGGAACCCCACCAGAAATATTTTCCTCGGTTCCTGTATTAACAAAAAATCCTTGGGAAACAGGAATAAATCTTTTAGGTTCTTTGGTTGAAATTCCAGCAGTAGAATTAATTCTGTCATCTGTAGCAATTGCAGGTGCGCCTCCAGTTAAATTTAAAACTCCATAACCACCAATGTATTCTCTTAATATATGCGTTGCACCAGAAAAATGATCCCAGAAATAAAGTGTTCCATCAAATACATTTTTAGTGTTTCTTGCACCATTTACATTTACAGAATTTAAGTTATCTAGAATAAATTCATTTGCATCAATTGCCGAAGGATATGGATTTCCTACCAGATAATTTTTCTCCTTATCAATCCATAGTGTAATATCACTATTATTTGGTTTGCCTCTATATACATAATTTTGTTTTTGTGAAATTGCTGGAACTCCGCCAACCCCAGAAACTCCTTTCATGGTATGTCCTTCTCCGGTTCTTAAGAATCCGGTACTACCTATATGTTGCCATGAATCATAATCGTCTGCTAATCTATTGGCAAATTTAAATATCCAGTAATCACTTTTTGTAATAGGATTGGTTTTGGCCCCATCTGCAGCAGGATACGAGGGTTGATAGTTAATTGATTTAGGATTTTTAGAATCGGTTCCATCCCACATAACATTTTGCATTGTGAAGCCGGAATTGTTCGCGGCTCCTTGTATACTTACCGGTGAAGTCCAATAATTATAATTAAAACTACTTAAAGTACCTTGTTGGTCTCGTTCTAAAAATCCAGCACTTGATTCGGCCAAAATACTTCCTTCGTCTTGTAACAATTGTGATTCCCCAACAAGATCTATATTACCATCTAATTTTAAATAGTGTGTAATTCTCAAAGATTGTCCTGAATTTGTCTCGTCTTGACTTCCACTTGGATCGGCAACAGTTAAAATTTTCCCGGTAGCTTCAGATATTAAACCTAGCAGCATAATATCTTTTCCTCCTGAAGTGATATTGTTTTTAGTTCTTACAATGTTCCACTCGATAGGAGTTTTTTCGTCAATACCATTAGAGTTAGGGAAATCCCATACCACTGGTTGTGTCCAGGTATTCCTATCACTCCAAACATTGTCTGTAGCTGAGGTGTAAGGCAGGGGAGCGGTGTTTTCCTGGAAGGTGGACATGTTTTTCAAAATACCCGGTGCCGGTGTTAAAGAGATATCCGGTGTAGTACCTGCAGTAATCGTAGTTATCAGCAATTGATAATAACCTGCCAGATCTGAGTAAGCCAAACCTTCCGGTACCGGCATAGGAATTTGTACTCCCATATTGGCCTGATTCTGTAATCTTTGGTTCATCATAAACCTAATTTGATTTACAGTTATTGGTTTTTTCCAGATACGAACCTCTTCAATCCATCCGTTAAAGTAATTATCTAATGTAGAAGTAGCATTATTCCAGCGGGCTCCAATTATTAATTTATTACCTCCGGTTACATTGATGGTTTTGTTCATATCAATACCATCTATAAATACCTTATTATTCGAAATTGCCAGATGATACCAGCGGGTGGTTGGAACTATTCCTGAAGGTAGATCACTCATTTTAACTTCAAAATTAGGTCCGCTAATAATTGTTCCTGTTGCTTTTTTAGGTCTAAACCAAGCTTCAAAGCTATAAGAACCTGTATATGTTGTTCCTAGATCTACATAATCATCAATTCCATCGAAATCTAGAGCTGTACAATCTTTTAACTGAACAGTAGTTGGTGTTATTATCGGAATACATCCATTGTTTTGAACAATTTTACCTCGCAATGCTACATCAAAGTAATCTGCTGGATAAATCATGGTAGAGGTTAGTTTCCAGGAGAATGTATAATCTCCAAAACTCTGCGCGGTAAAAATAGCATTCGGATTGTTTTTAGGAGCCAGAGCGCTTGTACTGGAGGCATTTGATAAAGTATAAGTATTAGGATCTGCAACTACATTATTTTTAGTAATTACCCATTCTCCAACATATCCATCTTTGGTAGGATATGTCGCCGCAACTCCTCCAAATGCTCCAGTACTTTTCGCAGTAAGATCAACTTTGTAATTTCCACAGGTACCAACAGCAGCTGTTACACTAGTGGTGTACTTATCGAATACAAAAACACGAATGGTTTTGGAATTTTCTACACTACTACAACCAGTCCCATTTGAATTAAGAATTATCTTAGTCTTAACTTCGAAATTATTCCAACCAATTAAAGTAGGAGTCCATTGTTCTGAACTATTATTTCCTATTAAAATTCCTTGTGGTTTAGTTGGATCGCTATAATCTCTCCATTCCAATGAAATATTTCTAGGTCCTGCCGGAACTATAATATTATCAACTGCCCAAACATCACCATCTCTTGCACCATCAAAGCTAAACCGGATTCTTAAATTAGTTTGACCTAAATATTGGCCTAAGTCGAAAACCATTTTATTAACACCTGCTGTTCCCTGACTAAAACGATCATAAAACCCGC
Source organism: uncultured Antarcticibacterium sp. (assembly GCA_964636585.1). GTDB lineage: Bacteria > Bacteroidota > Bacteroidia > Flavobacteriales > Flavobacteriaceae > Gillisia. The sequence goes on along the minus strand of CAZWSP010000018.1, from coordinate 12,008 downwards.
TAGTTGCCACTCCGGTTTTTTGAAATAATAGTGCATTATATGAATTTCCACCATCGGTTGAAATTTCTACCTTGATTGTAGCTCCAGCGGTAAGATTATATCCCTGATCAAAAGTAAAGATACCTTCATCCATTCCTGATAAAGCGAATATGGAAGTTTCCATTGTGGTAGAATTATTTCCGGAAACTATGCTGAAATGTTCTTGTCCTGGATTGATGGTATTCCATTCTTTTAAAGTTGTGCTATAAGGACTAGTTAAATTAGCAGTAATAAAATCTTGGCGCTGTGTTCTATTCCATCGATTAGGTCGAGTATTATTCGCAGATGATTCAAAGTTTACCACGACTCCTTTATCTTTAAATATCCAGGGATTAGTCCCTTGATCGATTGCAGCATTATCAAATCCACCACCATCAAATTTACCATATGTTTCACCGTAACCAGTACTGGAACTTAGGGTTACAGGATCTCCTTTACAAACAACGCCAGGGTTTACACTTACCGGGGTAGGTGCTATATTGGAAGGTATTACACTTACAATGGCTGTTTCAGAGTATATGCCGGTTGAACATGATCCATTAACCAATTTTACCCTAAAAACGGTTGATTTCCCCTGAACTGCATTTTGCAATTGGGTAGCAGTAATGCTATTACCTGTTGCGCCAGATATAGTTGACCAGGAAGTACTATTGATATTTCGATATTCCCAGGATGATATTGTTCCAGTAGATCCGTTAAGGCTTATAGTTGTTCCGTACGAACCAGCTGGATTCTCACATATTAAATAAATTCTCCCACCTGTGCCAAAACTTAATTTTCCTCCTATCGGAAGTGCATCCACTGTCATTGTGACCGTGGGAGTATTAGCATTATTACAACTACCATTTTTAACCACCGCCCGATATTGGGTTGTTGTGGTTAGGTTATTATAGGTGAGCTTTGCAGTAGTATTTACAATGTTGGTCCAAGTGGTACCGTTATCTATTGAAGATTCCCATCTTACCACATTTCCAACATTTCCAGAAAGTGTAAGATCTCCAGAATTACCTGCAATACAAACGTTTTTAGCTCCCGCAATTGTGCCCGGAACAGTTAATGCATCAACGTTTATAGTTCCTACGGCAGTTACATTATTACAACCACCCGTTAAGGTAACAGTATAACTAAATGCTCCCGCCACGGTTGGTGTTCCACTAATAGTAACCACATTGGCTGCCCAAGCACCTGTTACACCGGCTGGCAAACCTAAAAAGTTAGCACCTGTGGCACCTATTGTATTATATCTAATTTGGGTAAGTGCTGAATTGGCACATAAAACCTGAGCATTTGTTGTGGCAGCCGAGTTAAGACTGATGGTATTATTAGGATTAACGGTGATCGTTCCAACAGCAGTTACGTTACCACATCCTCCGGTTGGCGTAACAGTATAACTATATGATCCCGCTACAGTTGGAGTTCCGCTAATGGTAACTACATTAGCTGCCCAGCTACCTGTGACCCCAGCTGGTAATCCTAAAAAGTTTGCTCCAGTAGCACCTGTCGTAGCATATTTAATTTGAGTAAGACCAGTATTAATACAAACAATCTGGGCATTGGTTGTCACTGCCGAGGTTAGGCTGATCGTATTATTTGGATTAACATTTATCGTTCCGTTGGTATTTACATTACTGCATCCACCTGTTAACTCAACATTATAATTAAATGCTCCGGTTACAGTAGGTGTTCCACTAATGGTAACCACATTAGCTGCCCACGTACCTGTTACACCAGCTGGTAATCCGGTAAAGTTTGCTGCAGTAGCACCTGTGGTTGTATACTTAATTTGTGTAAGACCAGTATTGATACAAACTGTCTGAGCGTTTGTTGCTGCAGCCGAGGTCAGGGTAATGGTATTAGTTGGATTTACATTTATACTTCCTGTAGCAGTTATAGTACTGCATCCGCCTGTTAGCTTAACCGTATAACTAAATGGACCGATGGCAGTTGGTGTTCCACTAATAGTAACAACATTAGCCGCCCAATTTCCTGTAACTCCAGCAGGTAAACCTGAAAATTCTGCTCCTGTAGCTCCGGTTGTATTATAGGTAATATTACTTATAGCAGTGCCTACACAGAGAACTTGACTAGTGGTATTTGAAGCTGAAGTAAGACTTAGGGTATTATTAGGATTGACTGTGATAGTTCCGCTTAAAGAAACACTGGTACAACCGCCTGAAGTAGTAATGGTGTAATTAAATGTTCCCGCTTCTGTTGGAGTTCCGGTAATCGCGAATTTTCCAGAAGTATAATTTCCGGTAACTCCTGCCGGAAGTGTTCCCGAAGTTATTGATGCTCCTGTTGAACCTCCCACATTGTAATTAATTGGAGTGATTAAAGTGCTAATACATGTTATCTGATTATCTGTTCCACCGGCAGATGATAAACTAAGTGTGGAAATTGGATTGACCGTTAATGTTGCCGGGTTGGAAATAACCTGGGCGCAGGTAGCCCCCTGTCCACTAATAATAACATCATAACTTCCTGTATCAGTTAATAATGTGCCTGTAAAAGTTAAGGTATTGGTAGTTGCTCCAGAGATTGATCCTCCATTAGAGATAGGAATTCCACCTTTTCTCCATTGATAAGTAAGCCCTGTTCCTGTTGCTGAAACAGAAAGAGATCCGTTATTAGCTTCACAAATCGCTGTAGAAACTGGTTGATTATTAACTTCTATATCCTGACTAATGTTAATAACAGCATCACTAGAGATCACATTTGCACAGGGAGCAGTTCCTTTCACAACTACATTATACGTTCCCGCATCAGATACTGCCGCCTGATTAATGGTTAAGTTTGAGGTGGTTACTCCAGTACTAGCTCCATTCTTAAACCATTCATAAGTTAAACCTGTTCCGGTAGCCGAAACTGATAAATTAATTGGGAAACCAGAACAAATAGTTTGAGAAGCAACTGGTTGCGTTGTAACAACAACTGCTTCATTAATAGTAAGTACCGAGTTAGAGGAAGTTACAGCTGTACAGGGAGAAGTCCCAGTAACCGTAACGGTATATGTTCCTGCATTAGCCACAGTTGCGCTTGGAATGGAATAAGTTGCCGAAGTTGCTCCCGAAATAGCAGTTCCGTCTTTTTTCCATTGGTAAGTTAATCCTGTTCCTGTTGCGGTAACACTAAAATTCGCTGCAGTTCCCGAGCATATAGTTTGAGAAACAGTCGGCTGAACTGTAATTGTTGGAGGTTGATTTACGGTTAGAGAAATCTTTGCTGTACCAGGACTATTTGAACATCCATTTCCCGTTGGTGCATTAGTGGTAATAGTCAAGTCTACAACCCCATTTGTAATAGAAGGGTTATAAGTAGCAGTAACTGTGGTCGGATTAGTATTAGTGGATGTAACAACATTTGTAAAAGTTCCACTAGGTGCAGACCACGTTCCAGAGGCGGCGTTTCCGGTTAGAGTTCCTACAACGGTAAATGAATTTCCAGCACATATTGATGCGGTTGATGATGATACTGTTACCCCGTTAAAACTATTTACATTTATTACATCTTTCTTGGCTCCGTTTGAGCCGCAGGGATTAAACGCTTCAACAGTAACTTCCTGTCTATTGCCAATTAAAGCATTTGTGCCAACTGATACGGTTATGTTGTTGGACCCATCACCTCCTGTAATTGTAAAGCCTTGCGGCAAATCCCATTTATAGTATTCTGCATTTGAGACCGCAGGGATCGAAATATTAATATTTCCTGGCGGACAAACTGATGCTGGCAAATCTATCTTAGATCCTCCCCAATTGCCGGGAGAACCTGTAAATGTAGTCATTGAGATTACATTACTAACTACTTTTGCAGGTAATGCACAGCCAGCGTTTGAGGTAAGTTCAACCGAAATCTTGGAATTATTAGCAAGTGAAGTCGGTGAATACGTTATTCCTGTTTCCCCCGAAATATTGTTCCCATTATTTTTCCATTGATAAGTTGGGTTAGTCCCTCCATTAATAGGAATAGCTGTAAATGTAACGGGTGTTCCATTTGATGTACAAATCGCAGTAGAAGTTGAGGTAATTGAAACCGAAGGTACAACAGATGCGTTTACTGATAGAGTTTTAGAAGCACTTACAGATCCACAAGATCCCCCCGAAGTGGTCAGTTTCAATGTAACAGTTGCTGGTGCGTTTGCTGCAGAAGTATAAGTAGAGGTATTTGGAGTGCTACCGGTATTATTAGAAAAAGTACCGCCTGCACCACCATCAGTCCAAATAGCTGAAGTTGCACCACCACCAAAAGAACCACCTAAATTTGCGGTTGTTCCTCCCTGACAAATAGCATTTAATGCTCCTCCCACATTAACCGTAGGATTGGCATTAACTACCAATGATTTCGTTGCGGTAAGACTTCCGCAAGATCCTCCTGAAGTTGTTAGGGTCAAAGTTATTGTTGCAGCGGCATTCGCCGCAGCTGTATAAGTTGTGGTGTTTGGTGTGTTACCCGTGTTATTAGAAAAAGTACCTCCTGCACCACCGTCAGACCATTTTGCTGAGGTAGCACCTCCGCCAAAAGATCCTCCTAAAATAGAAGTTGTGCCTCCCTGACAAATTGCTGTAATGTTGCCACCAACATCAACTGTTGGTTTAGGATTAATTGTAATTGTTTTATTTGCAGTAGCTGTGCCGCAGGCACCACCCATAGTTGTTAAGGTTAACGTAACTGAAGCCGGTGCAGATAATGAGGCGGTGTATGTTGTGCTGCTAGGGCTGTTACCAGAATTATTAGTGAAACTTCCACCTGCTGCTCCGTCAGACCAAATGGCTGAAGTAGCACCTCCGGTAAATGACCCGCCTAAGGCTGAGGTAGTTCCTCCCTGACAAATTGCAGAAATATTGCCTCCAGCATTGACAATAGGGTTTTGATTTATGTTCAGAGTTTTTGATGCATTGACAGTTCCACACGATCCACCAGAAGATGTCAGAGTTAAAGTAATTGATGTTGGCGCGGAAGCAGCTGCGGTATATGTAGCAGAACCGGGATTATTTCCTGAATTATTTGTAAAACTACCACCAGCACCGCCATCTGACCATATTGCAGCAGTGGCGCCACCACCAAAAGATCCACCTAACGCTGCTGTCGTTCCTCCTTGACAAAATACAGATATTGCACCCCCTGCATTTACAGTGAGGTTTTGATTTACAGTTAAAGTTTTAGTAGTATTTACGGATCCACATGAGCCACCTGATGTTGTAAGGGTTAAAGTGATTGATGCAGGTGCTGATACAGAAGCTGTATATGTTGTATTACCGGGATTGCTTCCTGAATTATTAGCAAAACTACCACCCGCTCCACCATCTGTCCAAACCGCTGAAGTGGCTCCACCACCAAAAGAACCACCTAAAGCTGTGGTCGTTCCTCCTTGACAAATTGCATTTATTGCACCTCCCGCATTTACGTTGGATTTTGGATTAACTGTAACGGTAATATTATTACTATACACCGGATTTCCCGACCCACAGTCAGTTATGTTTGAAATTAACCTAACACTCACAACTTGACCATCTTGTAAATCAGTGGAGGTAAATGTGCCATTGGAGCTATTTGCTCCAACATTTATTCCATTTACTCTCCATTGATATAACGGATCACTCCCACCATTTGTAGGTGTTGCAATAAAAGTAATTGAATTACCCGAGCATATTGTCGTTGAAGATTCTGCTGATATAGAAACGCCGCTAGGGCAGTTTTGTGCCTGTCCTGAAGTAGGTAACAGGTAGGCAATCGTTAATAAAACGAGAAAGAGTAATTTTTTTCCCATAGTCGCATATATTTAGAGCTTTCCAAATTACGTAGGGGGTAATACTGGTATTGATTAAGTTAACCAAAACTTTAGGGATGGGTTTTGATGTGTACTGCTTTGGGGCGCAGATAGTTAACGTTTTAAAATTACGTTATATATTCGACATCTATTTATCTATTCGGTTAAAGGGAGTTTTAATCGATGAAATGTCATAAAAAATAGAAATTCTTATAATTTTATAGTTTTTAACTTACAAATTTCGATCAATTATTTTTTGTAAGTGCTTAATTTTCAGTCACAAAAAAACCGCAAAACTAATTTTGCGGTTTATATTTTTAATTCAATTGACAATTATTCTCCCAAGAAAGGGTATCTGTAATCTGTTGGTGTTACAAAAGTTTCTTTTATCAATCTTGGAGAGATCCATCTCAATAAATTTAATTTAGAACCTGCTTTATCATTAGTTCCGCTGGCTCTTGCTCCCCCAAATGGTTGTTGACCTACAACAGCACCAGTTGGTTTATCATTTATGTAGAAGTTTCCAGCTGCATTTTGTAAAGCATTTGTTGCTTGTGCTGCCGCATATCTATCTCCAGAAAGAATTGCTCCTGTAAGGGCATAGATACTTGTTTCATCAACCAGCTTCAACGTTTCTTCCCACTTTTTATCTTCATAAACATATACAGTAACTACAGGACCGAATAATTCGGTTTCCATAGTGGTGTATTTTGGATCTGTAGTAAGAATTACCGTTGGCTCTATGAAATATCCTTCAGATTTATCATAATTCCCTCCAACAACTATTTCAGCATTCTTATCCTTTTTAGCCTGATCTATATATTTTGCTAGTTTATCAAAAGACCCTTCATGGATCACTGCAGTGATAAAGTTAGACATATCTTCTGGAGAACCCATTTTAAATGAATTCACATCGGCAACTAAATATTTCTTAACATCTGCCCACAAACTCTTAGGGATATATACTCTAGAAGCTGCACTACATTTTTGTCCTTGGAATTCGAAAGCACCTCTTGCAATTGCAGTAGCTACTTGTTTTGGGTTAGCAGTAGGGTGAGCAAGTATAAAATCTTTTCCACCAGTTTCTCCTACGATTCTTGGATAGGTTTTGTATTTATCTATGTTCTGACCAATTTTAGCCCAGATACCTTTAAATACACTTGTGCTTCCTGTAAAATGAATACCGGCAAAATCTGGACTTGCCAAAACAGTATCGGTGATCATTACTGGATCTCCCATCACCATATTAATAACTCCATCTGGAACTCCTGCTTCTTGAAAAACTTCCATGATCACCTGTGCAGAAAACACTTGACTGTCACTTGGTTTCCAAATAACCGTATTTCCCATTAATGCAGCACTCGCAGGAAGGTTTCCAGCAATTGCGGTAAAGTTGAATGGAGTAACGGCGTATACAAATCCTTCTAAGGGTCTGTACTCTAATCTATTCCAAACTCCTGGTGAAGAATCTGGCTGTTCTGCGTAGATCTGTGCCATATATTCTACATTGAACTTCAAGAAATCTATCAATTCACATGCAGCATCAATTTCTGCTTGAAAGATCGTCTTAGATTGCGCGATCATTGTTGCAGCATTTATTCTTGCTCTGTATGGACCAGCAATAAGATCGGCAGCTTTTAAGAAAACTGCAGCTCTTTGTTCCCAAGGTAATTCTGCCCAAGCGGTTCTAGCTTCCAAAGCAGTTTCTATTGCTTGTTCTACATGTTTTTTCTTAGCTAAATGAAAAACACCAAGATCATGTTTGTGATTATGTGGAGGATGCATACTCATGGTATCTCCGGTTCTTATTTCTTCGGAACCGATATATAAAGGCACATCCATTTTTGTATTGAACATGTCCTTGTATGTAAGTAATACCTCTTCTCTTTCTGGTGTACCCGGAGCATAAGTCTTAATTGGCTCATTAATAGCTTTTGGAACTTGAAAAAATCCTTTTCCCATAATTATATTTTAATTTATTATCTATTCTTTTTAAGTCGCGTAAATATAAAAAAATTAACCGAGTCAGCCTTTGTTCAAACCTATAGAAGTCTGGCATTTAAAAAATTTGTAAGTTGCAATTTAAGCTTCAGACCTATTATATATGTGTACAGTAACTCTCACTCCAATTCCAAACTCTAAATCTGGATTCATTTTAACTTCTAACAGAGATGAAGCTGCAAATAGGGAAGCCTTACCACCTCAATTCTATTCAGAAAATGGAATAAGAATGCTTTATCCTAAAGATAAACTGGCTGGTGGAACATGGATAGGAATGAGCGATAAAAAGCGGATTATTTGTTTGCTGAATGGCGAATTTAAACCACACGAAAGATTAGATTCTTATAGAAAGAGTAGAGGAGTGGTGGTAAAAGATCTTCTTTCTGCCGATGCTATTGATGCTGAAGTTGAAAATTATAATCTTAATGAGATCGAACCTTTTACCATTGTTGCAGTAGATTGGAATTCAGATTTACGATTTCTAGAGTTAGTTTGGGATGGGACTAAAAAGCACTATAAAGATCTGGAGTTAAAACCACATATTTGGTCTTCTTCTCCCTTATATTCTTCGGAAATGAAACAAATGAGAACTAGTTGGTTTACTGAATTTCTTCAGAAGAAAAATTTATCTGCTGAAGCATTTTGGAAATTTCATACCACAGCTGGGATTGGAAATCCTGAAATAGATGTGATCATGGATCGCGGCTTTGTGAAAACTCAGAATATCTCTCAATTTGAACATGAGCAAAATAAAACCTTGATGAGGTATATGGATCTTAGAGACAGGAAAAAATTAGAAATTGATTTTTAAAAAAGTGTCTTAATTCAAAGCAAAAGGTGCACTTAGCTTAAATGAAGGAATAGTAACTTTGAATTTTTTAGAGGTGGTAAAATTCACCATTTCGTAGTAACCACTCATAGATCCGAACGGAGCAGAAAGTAAGCAACCACTATTATAAGTATGAGATTCTCCAGGCTTCAATACTGGTTTTTTTCCAATTACACCTTCTCCTTGAACAATTTCGGTATCCTTTAAGGCGTCTTTAATATTCCAGAAACGGGAAGTGAGTTGTACAGAGTCTTTACTCTGGTTTTCAATAGTGATCTTATATCCAAAGGCAAAGTGGATCTTGTAGTTCTTATAGAACGTGCCCTCAAAATTGGTTTCTACGGAAATTTTAATTCCACATGTCACTTTTTGAACCATATTTACCTAATTGCGAAAAATGTAACTGCCGAAATAATTGCAGCGATAATAGCTAATGTAAGGAATATTACATTTAGAAGCATAAATTTAACAATGGTGCTAAATCTACCTTCTTTGTAAAAATTGCGCAATGCTTTATATAAATAGAATAAAAACACGAATATGGCAAGTCCGGTAAATGCATCTGTATTAATTATTTGATCTAACAATTCTCCAATAAGTACAAAAACGAAGAACGTACTTTGTACATGAAAAGTGAATACCAAATGCTCCATGTAATTTATTGGCTTGTAAAAATAGAACAGCCAAATGATCAATGCGAACACCGGTAAGTAGAAGAATATGATGAACGGCAGCTTGCTTATTAAGTAATCAAAAAATATCTTGGGATCATCATTAATAAGATTCACATCTACAACTTTTCTGTATAGATACTTGTTCTTAAAATTGTTCTTGTGTTTGAGGCTGTCTAATGCTTGTTCTGGATTTAAAACATTGGATTGCTCATAAAATTCTGAATAAAGTTGAATTTGCTTTTGGCTAGATTGGTAAAAATTAAGACTATTTAATTTTTCTTGTGAGATATAATAATCCTTATAATTCTTAACTTTTTCTGATCCTATATTATTGATAATAGAGTCGAAATTTACCTTATTGCTAAATGGGGTTTTTTCAAGATCTTTTAATATTTGTTGTTTATCTTCCTCTGGAATTTTATCTATCTGTTGTTTTAAGACTTTTTCATTAGGAGTATTAAAATTGATGGAATTGTTTGTGAAGCTATAGACGATAAAGAAGATAATAGCAATACTTAAAAAGAATCTAAATGGATTTGCGTATTGCGTGCGCATTCCATTTACATAATCTCTCGTAATCTTACCTGGATGAAAAATTAGTGTGGTAATTGTTCTATTCATCCGGGAATCATAAGAAAAGATTCCGGCGAAGAATTCTAAAAAAAAGTCGTTAAAAGAGAGTTTTTTTGTAGTGTTAATTTGCCCGCAGTTCGAGCAAAATTTATCACTAATATCTAGTGGGTGACCACAATTTAAGCAAGTTAATCCGCGGTATTGAGTTAAGGAGCGTTCGCTCTTCATCTGCTGAATGATTTTGGTTGATCCTAGTTCGAAATATTCAGGGAACTTGCTTCTCCCACACCAATAATCTTATCGTATCTCGCTCCCAGATCTCTAAAATACACCAAAACTTGGTATACATTTTCGGTAACATCAAAATTTCCGCTAATAAATCCTTCATCTAAAGTGCCATCCTTAGTAAGTAACACATATTTGTAGTTGTAATAGCCTTGTTTTGTAAGCATTGCATTTTCATATAAACCGCTTGCTTTATTATATTTCATTAAGGTAGAATCGTCCAATTCAAAGTTATTGAAGGCACCGTATAAATGAATTTCATCTCCTTCTAAAGGGTCGTAATTCTGAAGTTTAAAATGAGTCCAAACGTATTCTGCTTCAATAGCTGGGTTTTCGCCTTGCAAAGTTCTAATTAAAAACTGACCGTTAATATCTGGATTATACGCATAGGGTTCAGAATCTCTAGAATTATCTACAAAAAGGAAATGGCTATAAAGTTCATTTAATTCTATTCTTCCAATGTCTATTGTGGTTGCCCGAAGATCTTTGCTGTCGAACTGAAGAAATTCATTTCCTGCTTGGAATGCGGTTGGGGTATCATATCTGTAGATCAATTCATTTCCAACCGTATATTGTGGTTTAATATTCTTAATAGCCGACTTTAAGTTGTAATTTTTAGTAATAACCACATTTACAGTAGATTCAGGATTCCGAATTAAAAGATCTGGAGAATCTATGCTAAAATTCACCACTTGTCTGGAGTTAATAAACTTAAGATCTCTAGAACGTTTAATAGCTACCTTCACATTCGCAAAGGATTCATACACCATAAATTTTCTAGAAAACACCATTTCATCATTTTCATTGAAGATCTTCAGCATATAATTACCACTAACCTTAAAGGATTGTGTATCTTTATTAGGGATTGAGAGATTGTAATGCGTATAGCCTTGTAGCGTATTGTAGGAGTTGTTGTAATTTAAAATTCGAACATCATCAAATCCATTTAAATATTCAGATTTATTTAATTCTGAAGGAGTCCAATCGTAATTATGATGCGTGATCACATAATAATAATTGGCTTCGTCACCAATAATATCGTCAAACTCAAGATGGAAAGATTCTCCTAATCGGATAACAGGATTACCAGAAATAGTTGAACTGCCACGAAAAACAATGCTTTTAATATAATTAGGAGGCAAAACTTCCAGCTCGGTTTGAGCCTGTGAAATGCTTACCAGCAGAATGCAAAACAATAGTAGCGTGTTCTTCATTTTTTGTTTGTTAGAATAAAGGTAATTACAAAATCTATTCCTATAATTTTATGGGAGCACTTTAACAAGTGTTAGACAGAAAAATATCCAATTTCTTTGGGAGTTATAGGGTTAAAATTAGTAAATTTGCACACTTTAAAAAATAAATTTAATATACACTCCATCCTATGTCAAAAGACATTCGAATTAAAAGAGGGCTTACACTACCTTTAAAAGGGGAAGCGGAAAAAAAAGTTCTTGAGGCTCCTAGGTCTAAAACTTACGCAATTAAACCCCCAGATTTCTACACGGCAGTTCCAAAAATGGCTATAAAAGAAGGAACCGCAGTTTTAGCTGGTGACGTTTTATTCTTTTCTAAGTATGATGAGGATTTAAAATTCACATCTCCAGTAAGCGGTACGTTGAAAGAAATTAAGCGTGCAGAGAAACGCCGTATCATTGAAGTTATCGTGGATGCAGATCCTACCGATAGTTTTAAGGATTTCGGAAAAATGGATGCATCAAGTTCTTCAGCAGAAGCTGTAAAAGGCAGGTTGCTAGAGAGCGGTTGTGGAGCATTTATAAATCAACGTCCTTACGATATTGTTGCTTCTCCAAAAGACACTCCTAAGGCTATTTTTATTTCTGCC
>CAZWSP010000017.1:0-30081 GCA_964636585.1 uncultured Antarcticibacterium sp. | reverse complement strand
TTGTCTAATTCTTGTTGTGCAGCATCATCTTCTGTACGCTGACGGTGTTGATCTCTTTTTCCTCTTCTATATTTAGCACCTTTTCCTTTACTAGATTTCCCTTGAAGTTTCTCTAAGGTTTCACGTACTTGTTTTTGTACTTCTTCCTCACTAGGCTCTTCTTTAACCATAGCAGGTCTTGCAGGTCTTTTACCACCTGGACCGCCACCGGCGCGAGATTTACTAAAGGTTCCTGCTGGCGCTGGAGCCGCACCCGAAGGTTTAACATCCTTGCTTATTCTTCTACGACGTTTTTTATTCTTGTCGTCTGGTTTTTTCTCGTCCTTCTTCTTAACAGGTTTCTTGAATTTAGAAAGATCTATTTTCTCTCCTGTAAAGTTAGGGCCGTTTAACTTGGTGTAGTTAGTTTTAAGAGTATCGGTTTCTTCAGATTTCGCTATAGCTTCAGCACTTCCAACTTTCGCTGGGGCAGCAGGCTCTTGCTCTTCTTTTTTCTCTGTAGTTTCCTTAGCAACTTCTGCTACTTCTTTTTTCTCTTCTTTAGGTGCTTCTGATTTCACTTCCGGCTTAGCAGCTTCTTCTTTAGGTTTTTCAACCTCTTTAGGAGCGACTTTTTCTTCAGTTTTAACTTCAGCAGCTTTTGGAGTTTCTTCAACTTTAGCCTTCGGAGTCTCCTCAACTTTCGCTTCAGGTTTTTCAACCTCTGCAGCTTTAGGTTCTACCTTAGCTTCTTCAGGTTTCTTATCGAGGTCAATTTTACCAACTTGTTTTGGGCCTTCTAGCTTTGTTCTAGCACTTACAACATCTTGCTTCTTTTGCTCTAGCTTCTTCTTCTCATCTAATTCCTTCTCACGAGCTAATCGCAACTCCTCCTTCTCTTTGCGCTTTTCTTCCCCAACTTCTTTGGATTGCACTTTCTTACTCTTATCTGTCTGAAATTGATCAGCTAAGACTTGATAGATGCCCTCAGAAATTTTGGTGGTAGGACGTGCCTCTATTTCGTGACCCTTGGAATTTAAAAATTCCACAGCACGATCTAGCGAAATATTGAATTCACGTAGTACCTTATTTAACCGCATTGTTTTTGCTTCAGCCATAAATTGCCCTCTAATTTAACCTCTTATTATATTAATATCAATTTTAAAAACTGACATTTATTCAAATTCATTTCTTAAAACTTGGATCACTTGCATCACAGTTTCTTCTTCAAGATCTGTTCTTCTTACAAGATCATCCACATCTTGTTCCAAAATACTCTTAGCTGTATCTAAACCTATTTTTGCAAATTCTGCAATTACCCAGTCTTCGATCTCATCTGAGAATTCTTTTAGCTCTACATCTTCTTCACCACCATCTCTAAACACATCTATTTCGTAACCTGTAAGTTGCCCTGCAAGCCTAATATTGTGCCCTCCACGACCAATTGCCTTAGAAACTTCTTCCGGCTTAAGGATAACCTCGGCGCGTTTTGTTTCTTCATCCAATTTAATAGAAACTATTTTGGCAGGGCTTAAAGCTCTGGTAATAAATAGTTGATCGTTACTTGTGTAATTAATTACATCTATATTCTCGTTGCCCAATTCACGTACAATACTGTGGATTCTTGAACCTTTCATCCCCACACATGCACCAACTGGATCTATTCTATCATCGTAAGAATCTACCGCAACTTTGGCTTTTTCTCCTGGAATACGCACCACTTTCTTAACAGTGATCAATCCATCAAACACCTCTGGAATTTCTTGTTCGAATAATTTCTCAAGAAATACAGGAGCTGTACGAGACATGATGATCTGTGGCTTGCTTCCTTTTAATTCTACACTCTCGATAATTCCTCTTACGTTTTCTCCTTTTCTGAAGAAATCTGAAGGGATCTGTCTATCTTTTGGTAAAATAATTTCATTTCCTTCGTCATCTAGCAGAATGATCGCTCTGTGACGAATATGGTGAACTTCTGCAGTATATATCTCTCCTTCAAGATCCTTAAACTGCTTGTAAATATTAGTATTATCATGCTCATGAATCTTTGCGATCAAATTTTGACGCAATGCCAAAATAGATCTTCTACCAAGATCCATTAATTTAACTTCTTCAGAAACATCTTCGCCAACCTCAAAATCGGGCTCTATTTTTCTTGCCTGTGTAAGTGATATTTCCTGGTTAGGATCTTCCACTTCTCCATCGGCAACAACAACACGGTTTCTCCAAATCTCTAAATCTCCTTTATCTGGGTTTACAATAATATCAAAATTATCATCTTCACCATATTTCTTCTTTAAAGCACTTCTGAAAACATCTTCCAGAATGGCCATTAAGGTTACTCTATCTATCAGCTTATCGTCTTTAAATTCTGAAAAAGACTCTATTAAGGCGATATTTTCCATATCAAATTATTATTAAAATGTTATCACAACTTTAGCTTCCACGATGTCATCAAAAGCTATAGTAGCCTCTTTCTCCACGGTTACTTTTCCTTTACCAACTGGTTTTGGCTCTCTAGCCTCCCACCCAATAGTAAATCCATCTTCAGAAACCTCTTGCAATTTTCCTTCAAATTTATTAGAATTTGTTTGGACTGCCAGAGTTCTTCCGATATTTTTTTTATACTGTCTTGCTAATATTAAAGGTTCAGTAGCACCCGAAGAAGCAACTTCTAGCGAAAACTCGATTTCATCTTCATCCAATTCTCCTTCAATCTTTCGACTTACCGCAACACAATCACTTACTGTAACGCCATTATCGCCATCAATCACAACAGTTATGTGATTCTGGTCGCTAATATTTAAGGCTATTAAAAATAAGGAATTATTTTCTTGAAAGGCTTCTTCCAATAAGTTTTCTACTCTCTCCTGTAACATAATGGTTATAAAAAGAGGGGACTTTTCGTCCCCTCGCTGTATTTATTTTCGTTTCAACGCTGCAAATATAATAAAAATTATTGAAGAATTGAAACCACGTACTAAATGAAATTTTATTCGTAATTTTAATAATACAATCATACTTAAAGCTTTACCATGAAAAGAATCTTAGTTCCCACTGACTTTTCTGTACAAGCAGAAAACGCCTTAAAAGTCGCCGCGCAGTTGGCAAAAAAATTCAATGGCGAAATTTACCTATTGCACATGCTAGAATTGCCATTACAGCTTGTAGATCCTGTGAGTGGAAGCGGTACACAAAATCTACCAGAAGCTTTATTTTTTATGAAGCTCGCAAGAAAAAGGTTTAAGGAAGTGATAGATCAACCTTTTTTAAAAGGGATTATAGTGCATGATACGGTAGAGTTTCATCAAGCTTTTGAAGGTATCATAGAAGTTAGTCAAGAGCACAATTGCGATCTTATTGTTATGGGTTCTCATGGCGCAAGTGGATTTAAGGAAGTTTTTATAGGTTCTAATACAGAAAAAGTGGTTAGAAATTCCAATATTCCGGTGCTTGTTATTAAAAATGAATACGACAAATTTAATATAGATAATTTTGTATTTGCCACAGATTGTGATCTAGAAAACAAGCATACATTAAATAAAGCCATAAAATTTGCTGATAAAATTGACGCTGCCCTTCACCTAGTATACGTGAATACCGCCAATAATTTTAAGACGAGTGTAGAAACGGAAGAGTGCATGCACGATTTTGTAAAAGGTGAAAACATAGACCAGCACAAAATGCATATCTATAACGACGTTAGTGTAGAAAAAGGAGTACTTAATTTCGCTAAAAGCTTAAATGCCGGACTTATTGGAATTAGCACCCATGGAAGAAAAGGATTGGCTCATTTCTTTAACGGAAGCATCAGCGAGGATCTGGTAAATCACGCCAATCGCCCAGTAATCACTTTTAAGATCTAAATAAAGCTCTTTAAGGCGCCATTTCTAATACACAACCACAAGAAGTTCCAAAAAGATTTAGTTCTATCTCTAGTGGTAGAAATATTTTTCTGATCTATCTTTTTATCTGCAGTATTGTTTTTCAGAATAAGATTAGCTACGCCAGATAAAAACTTGTTTTTTCTAAATCCATCTTTTCGTAAAACTTCCACTTTAAAATCATGGTATTGCAGGCGGGTATCTCCAAGTGCATTATAATCGTTTCCATAAAAATTAAAGAACATAGAAGAAATTCTTCCCTCCACTTCAATATTCAAGGCTGGTTTTAAAAATGAATTCATCCCATCTGCAGACACACCTTCGAGATTGCCAGAAAAATTGAACTTGTCTTCCACATCTCGTATATCAAATTCCATTTCAAAATTTAATTGAGATTCCCCCATAAATTTAGCATTAGCTTTTATTGAAGTTAATGGGAAATCTTCTGCTTCCAGATTCCAGTTGGAAATGTTCTTCGCCGTAGCATCCAGATCTGTAAATTTCAATTTCCCTGCTGGCTTTCCCTGAACAGATTTTTCCTCATAGAAAATACTAGCATCGGTAATATTAATAGTGTCGAATTTTATTTTAGTGCCCAGCTCTCTAAGCTTCTGGCTATACAAAGGTTTTATAGAATTATCGTCTGGCAGTAATTTATTTCGATACACCTTAAATACGGGACCTTCAACTGAAGTTAAAGCACTTTGCATTTGTAGCTTTTCCCCGTTAAAACCCCATTTAAAACCTTTCATACTAACCTTGGGAATGCTAAGTTCGAACATATCCTTTTCTACTTTCTGTCTGCTATCAAATTCGGCTTTACTATATAATGGAATAATCTTCACCTCCTTTATATCCAAATTCCCATGTTCAAGGCTTAAATGCTTAATCTTTAATTGATGTTCATGATTCAGCATATAACTTAGAGAATCACTTATTAGAGAAAGACTGGAATAATTAAAGGGGATTTTATTTTTTACTGAGTTTTGGGTGATATGAAGATCGTAAATGTCCATAGTTTCTAAAGAAACAAAAAGGCCTTTTTTAAGAGTATCGCTCTCTTTAATTTTAATCCTCCCATGTTCTATAACCACATGTTTTATCTTAACATCGTTCTGAAACTCCTTTTTCGGCTTTTCTGAAATTGGCTGAATTGTGTCTGCTTTATCTATTAGTATATCTGGATTCACAAACACGATCCTATCGAAAACAACCTTTTTATTGGAGAAATATTCCTTATAATTTAGATCTACCACATTAATTTCTTCTGCAGAGATGGATACCCCTCCCAATAATATTCTTGGTTCTTTTACAACAGAACTTCCATCTATTAAATCTACAGTAATGTCCTCATATTCTACATTCGAGTTTTTTAATTCCTCTTCTATTGCAGCTAATATTTTTTGTCTGGCTATTCTGTTTCCAAAATATACGGCAGCAAAAACTATTGCAATTCCTACTAAAATATAAATTAAGATCTTGTATTTCTTCTCCACGGGATTTCTCTTATCCCGCCAATTTACAATACATCTAAGTTTTTGATTATTCTCTTAGACTTATTTTAACTAATTAAGGTTTAAGACTCTGACTATGTATACGTTAAATTTAAGTCAAAGTGTAATTAATTTAGAATAAAGACGACTTTAGGTATTATATTTGAAACATTCAAATCGAAAATTATAAATACTAGCACACCTACAAAAAATGATATTTAAATTAGCAATAAAGATTGTGTTTCTAGCCATAGAATTGTTCCTTGGCTTTTACAGTTTAATCATGACAGATAATCTGTGGGTTAAATTTCTATTTTTTGCTTTTTCTGCTGTGTTGGTTGCTTTTGCGATTACAAAATTTACAGCGAAACTTTTACCTTCAGACATAGATTCATTTCCAAATGATGATGCGATGCCTGAAAACTATAAAAATCAAGAATTTTAAAATATAAGTAATAGTCTGAGTTGTTGTTGAAATTGAAAGTGTGAACGACTATACTTTGAGAAATCCGATGAAAATACTTCATCGGATTTCTTTTTAAATACAAATATGAAGATCATTTGCATTTCTGATACTCACAATCAACATGAAGGACTTTTTCTTCCTGAAGCCGACTGTATTATACATGCAGGAGATCTTACAGATGCTGGAACCAAACATGAAACCCTAGCTTTTTTGAAATGGTACTCTTCCCTTTCTTATAAATATAAGATCCTAATCGCAGGAAACCATGACTTCTATTTAGAAAAGAATAAGGAGAATTTAAAATCTATAGTTCCAGACAATATTATTTACTTAGAAGATTCCGGAATTACTATAGAGGGCATAAAATTTTGGGGCTCTCCTTATATTCCAGGTTTAGGAAACTGGGCTTTTCTTAAACCAAGAGGAAAGGCAATAATGGAACATTGGGATAAAATCCCTTTAGACACAAATATTCTTATAACCCATGGGCCACCCTATGGCATTTTGGACGAACTAGATGACAAAACCCAGATCGGGTGTAAAAATTTAGAAGAGAAATTAGAAGGTCTTAACGTGTCCCATCACATCTTTGGACATGTGCATAATGAATACGGCACTGTTAAAAAGTTCAAAACGCTGTATATCAATTCTTCATCGCTAGATCAGCGGCAACGCATTTTAAATGCTCCAATTATTATAACTAACGATTAAAATCATAAAGCATCGCCAAAGGGTAAAAAAGTTAATTTAATGCTAATACACTAAATGTTAGGGTTTTATTAACATTGTGAAACGTAACTTTACATCGCAATAGAACACCAATAAGAACATTAATGAACCTGACCATGCGTAACTTTACACCTAATGAGATTTTAGAAGATGTTAAAAATTTAATTTCTTACAGCATTAACAATTTAGAAGTAGAAAACTCTAAGTTTGAAAGCCTTCACAAAGCAATTGTAAAAAGATATTTTGATGCTAAAAGCGTTAAGATTGACTACACTGAACAAGTAGTAGATATTAAGCTTCCTATATCAAAAGGAAAATACATTCCAATCACCTTTGAGTGTCTAGAGTTAAACAGCTTTATACAATCTTGTCTTAAAAAAGATGAAAGCAGTTTATACTTCTATCAGAATTTACTCACGCATTACAATATTGTAAGCGCAGCGTAAGAATTTTTTACATCGAATAGCACAATGCCCTAACTACTTAGTTAGGGCATTTTTTTATATCCTAATTTCATGGTAAAATAGCCTCAACTACAAGTAAGAACTTTAGTTTTTTGTAATTTTATTAGATACTATTTTTATTAAAACAAAAATCATGAAAAGCAATTTCAGTGAAATTATAAAAGGAGAAACTATAACCCTAGTAGATTTTTATGCAGATTGGTGTGGCCCTTGTAAAGTCTTGGCTCCTATTTTAAAAGATACTAAAGAAGCCTTAGGAGAAAAAATTAAGATTGTAAAGATAGATGTAGATAAAAATCAGCCATTGGCTTCACAGTATCAGGTTCGAGGAGTTCCAACTCTTATACTTTTTAAGGATGGGAAACAAGTTTGGAGACAATCTGGAGTATTACAAAAGGAGGAATTAGTGAAGATTATCAATTCGCATTCTTAGTAAAATAGCATTCATTCTATAAATTACCAATTAAGAAATATGCTTAATCCATTAATAAATAAGCCATTAATTCTTAAAAACAAAAAACCCGAACTTTACGTTCGGGTTTTTAAATTGAAGTTGGCCCACTAGGGCTCGAACCTAGACTCTTCTGTACCAAAAACAGACGTGTTGCCAGTTACACCATGGGCCAGTATTTCAATACGGGTGCAAATTTAAAACAAACTTTATTTTACGCAAACATTTTTTATGTTTTTTATGATTTATTTTTCGATCTGCTGATTTTGATCTCATTAAAAATATTCGCTTTTAAAGTCCGTTATAAAATCTTTCTTGTAATTATTCTTAAATTCGCCACATCATTCTCAACAAGCACATAATATGACAGATCTTAACTTTAGTAAATGGAACAAAATACTAGGTTGGTTAGTGTTTTTAATTTCGCTTACTACTTACTGGTTAACCGTAGAGCCCACTGCAAGTTTTTGGGATGCGGGAGAATATATAGCCACCTCTGCAAATCTAGAAGTAGGACATCCACCAGGAGCGCCACTGTACCAAATGCTTGGAGCGTTTTTTTCCACCTTTGCCCCAGAACCGGCAAACGTTGCCCTTTTGGTAAACATGCTATCTGGTTTAGCAAGTGCCTTTACTATTCTATTTATGTTCTGGTCTATTGTTTTATTGCTTCAGAAGATTTCCGGACCAGTAGAAACCATTTCTACAAGTAAAAAGATGGCTGTTTTAGGAAGTGCGCTTGTTGGATCACTTGCATTTACTTTTACAGATAGTTTTTGGTTTAATGCTGTGGAAGCTGAAGTATATGCAATGGGTGCTTGTTCAATGTCTGTTCTTTTTTATCTTGGACTTTTGTGGGAACGTGATATGTTTGCGCCCCGGGGAAATAGATGGGTAATCCTTATCTCTTTTATAATCGGGCTTTCCTTTGGTATTCACTTCATGGCGTTATTAACTATTCCCGCAATTGGATTCCTTTATTATTTCAAAAATTATGAGAAAATAACAATCAAGAATTTTGTTATAGCCAATATTGCTGTGGTTGCTGTTCTTATGTTCATCTTTAAATTATTGCTTCCGTATACGCTAACCTTTTTTGCTACTTCAGAAGTGTTCTTTACTAATGCTATTGGATTGCCTTTCAACTCAGGAACCATTATAGCATTGCTAATTATAATTGCAGCTTTTTACTTCGGAATAAAATACACCCTTAGAAAGAATTATTATCAGCTAAACACCTTACTGCTTTCTATCCTATTTATATTGATAGGATTTTCAAGTTGGACCATGCTTCCTATTCGTGCGAATGCGAATACGGTGATCAATGAGAATAGTCCAGACAACGCCCGTGAACTTCTTGCTTATTATAACAGAGAGCAATACGGGGAAACTCACTTGTTCTATGGTCCGCAATTTACCGAAATGTATAGCGGCCTTGATCCAGACACTCCTTATTTGGATGATGCTCCCAATTATGAAAAAGATAGAGAAACCGGGAAATATGTAATTGTAAATGATTACAAAAATGCCAGACAAAATTTAGAGGATAGCCATAAAACTGTGCTTCCAAGAATGTGGAGCACCCAACATGCGGCGAATTATATACAATTTACCGGTCCGCTAGATTTTACTATTAAACCGGAATATCAAAATGAAGAGCAGTTACAAACTGCAATTGCAGAATTCAGAAAAAATGTTGCTACTGGAAGGGTAGATAATGACGATTATCACAATTTCCTGAATCAGTTTAGTGAATATCTAATCATTGATAAACCATCATTTGGAGCCAATCTTGGATATCTTTTTGAATACCAATTTGGGTATATGTATTGGCGTTATTTTATGTGGAATTTTGTTGGAAGACAAAATGATATTCAAGGAGAATATTCTGATACCAACGGAAACTGGTTGAGCGGAATCAAGTTTATAGATGAAATGAGATTAGGTTCTCAAGATAATCTTCCAACGGATATGAAGAATAATAAGGCGAGAAACACCTATTATTTCCTTCCGTTTATTTTAGGACTTATCGGACTCTTTTTTCACTTCAAAAAAGACAAAAAAGGCTTTTGGGTACTAATGGTGTTCTTCTTATTTACGGGAATTGCTTTAAAGATCTATTTAAATGAAAGGCCATTCGAACCAAGAGAGCGGGATTATGCTTTAGTAGGTTCCTTCTACGTATTTGCTATTTGGATAGGATTTGGCGTGTATGCCATTTTCGATTCGATTAAAAAATATTTAAAACCATCGCTTGCTGCCCCAATTGTTATAGCAGCATGTTTGCTAGCAGTGCCAACTGTATTAGCATCGCAGAACTGGGATGATCATGATAGATCAGACAGGTATTCTGCTTTGGCAATGGCAAAAATGTATTTAGACTCGGTAGACGAAAATGCCATTTTATTTACCATTGGAGATAACGATACGTTTGCGCTCTGGTACGTTCAGCAAATTGAAGGGTATCGAAAAGATGTGCGAATAGTAAACACAAGTTTATTTGCTACAGACTGGTATATCTCACAAATGAAGCGTAAAGCTTGGGATAGCGATCCTATTCCGTCTCAGCTTACCTACAAGCAATTTAGGGCAGGAACCAATGAGTTTGTGATGTATCAGCAGGTTACAAAAGACACAATGTCTATTCAAAACTGGATGAACTGGATCGCGAGTGATAATCCTGGAACAAAAGGACAATTGCAAAGTGGACAGCTGGTGAATACGTTTCCAACTAAGAACATTCGTATTCCTGTAGATAAGAATTCGGTTATTAAAAACGGAATTGTAAACGCAAAAGATGCCAACGAGATCGTAGATAATATCTTTATTGAATTGGAAGGAAATGTGATCTACAAGAACAGGCTGCTAATGTTAGATATCATAGCAAATAACAATTGGGAGCGCCCTATCTACTTTACCGGGGGAAGCTATGGGAATGATGATTATTTGTGGATGAAGGAATACCTTCAGTTAGACGGTGTTGCTTACAAACTGGTTCCAATTAGAACCTTGATAAATCCGCGAAACCCTTATGAAATGGGAAGAGTAGATTCAGAAAAAATGTACAAGATCGCCAAGAACTGGGATTGGGGAAATATGGAAGATCCAAATATCTACCATGATCCAGAAACCAGAAAAAATTCTATTACTTATAGAAGCAATCTTGGAAGATTAATTGAAACGCTAATTGCTGAAAAAGACACTGCCAAAGCTAAAGAAATGTTAGATCTAGCTATGGAAAAGATGCCTATAGATTATTATGGGTATTACACTTTGGTAGAACCTTATATCTCTGGTTATTTTGAAGTGGGGGAAGCTGAAAAAGCGAAAGCCCTTTGGACAAAGATCGCGTTGAAATATCAGGAAAATCTTAAATATTATGCTGGCTGGGATGAAGATAGACAGTATAAATATGCAGATGATATCATTACAGATATGGAGCGTTACCGCTCCTTGATCGATCTTCTTTTTAGAAGCGGGCAACAGGAATTTGCTAGACAAAAAGCTGAAGAATTCAATAATTATTTGAAGTTGTTCCCAAGATTCTATGATGATAGTGAAGTAGAAGAATCTGAACCAACATTGCCAACAGATTCTGCTATAGAAAATGAATTTAAGACCGAACAAAGTTTAGAAGAGCTAGATAGCACTTTAGAATAATTGCAATAATAAATGGCATATTTCAAAAATATTTCGAGAGTAGGGAAGCTTTTATATCCTTCCCTACTTTGGAATAAGCCAAGAGAATCTAAGACAATATATCTCACTTTTGACGATGGACCTCATCCAACTATAACTCCTTGGGTTATAAATACATTAAAAAAGCACCAAGCCAAAGCTACCTTCTTTTGTGTAGGCGAAAATATTAGTAAGTATCCAGAAGTAATTTCAGGAATTATAAAGGCAGGTCATAGATGCGGAAACCATACTTATAATCATCTAAAAGGTTGGGAAACCTCTAATATGGAGTATTTAGACAATGTTTCTAAAGCTGAAACTATTTTGAATGAACAATTAGGTGCCAAGGCAAGAAACAATCTTTTTAGGCCGCCCTATGGCAAAATAAAACCTTCACAGATCAAGGCTTTACAAAAGTTAGATTATAAAATTGTAATGTGGGATGTGCTAAGTGCCGATTTTGATGCCGAAATAACCACTGAACAATGCTATAAAAATGTGGTAAAATTAGGAAAACCGGGAAGTATTGTAGTTTTTCATGATAGCGTTAAAGCTTCAGAAAAACTAAAAGAAGTTTTACCGCGAGTTTTAGATCATTTTTCTGAAAAAGGATACAGCTTTAAAGCACTTTAAACATATTCCTTCAGCAAACCGATAAGGGTATTTGCATCTTGCTCTCCATTTTGTCTCCACTTCATCTCACCACCTTTATAGATCATTAATGTAGGAAGCCCTTTTACTCTAAGCGCTTCGGCTAATTGAGGGTTCTTATCTACATCTATCTTAATAATCTTGGCTTTGTCCCCAAGTGCAGCTGCAACATCCCTAAGAACGGGATGCATGGAGGTTGAAGCTTCATTCCATTCGGTATAAAAATCTAATAAAACCGGAATGTTTAAATCTATTAATTCACCAAATTTTGACATAAAATTAAAAGCTAAATTTAAATTAGATCTTAATACCTAGTGTATACTAAAATCAAATATACTAATTTCTTTGAATTATGCGGGTTTTGAGCCTTTTCTCAATTCTATAACCGTGATTTCCGGCCAAATTCCAACTCTTCCAGGATAAGCCAAATAACCAAATCCTCGATTTACATTAATATATCTTCCAAATTCTTCATAGATACCAGCCCAATTCTCATACCTATACTGCACAGGACTCCACTTGAACCAACCTGGAATTTCTATTCCAAACTGCATTCCATGGGTGTGCCCGCTCAAGGTTAACTGATAATTATTAGGATCTGTCTTTATCTTTTCCTGCCAATAAGAAGGATCATGGCTCATTAATACTTTAAAATCGTCTTTAGAAACTGCTTTACCTGCTAGATCCAAATCTCCTTGTTTCTTAAATCCTCCAGAGCCCCAATTCTCAACTCCAACCAAAGCAATGCGCTCGCCTCCTCTTTCTAAAAATCTGTGCTCATTCAATAAAAGATCCCATCCCATAGTAGCATGTACCTTTTTTAATGAATCTAAATTATCTTTTCTTGCTTGTTCAGATTCCCACTCTACATAATCACCATAATCATGATTTCCTAAAACTGAATATACTCCATCTTTTGCTGAAACTTTTGAAAAGGTCTCCATCCAAGGATCCATTTCTGTAGCTTTATTATTTACAAGATCTCCTGTAAAAAGAATAGTATCACTTCCTTGCTGATTAATAAGATCTACTGCGTATTCTATTTTTTCCTTATTATCAAAACTTCCGCTATGAATATCACTTATCTGCGTGATCCGGTAACCATCGAATGCAGCTGGAAGATCTTCAAAATGCATGGTGTAAGACAAGACCTTATAATTATATTTTCCTTTATACATTCCGTATAAAAGCGAAGCAAAAGGAATTGCAGCGATCCCCAAAGCGATCTGGCTAATGAATTTTCTACGAGATGGAATGGCGAAGGAATTATCTGAGGATGAACTTACCTTTGTAAACAGCGCAACAAAAAAGCGAACTATATCTTCTCCAAACATAAATAATGTAAGTAAGATCTTGCTCACCATAAATGCTAGTACAAAGCCCATAGCATATCCTCTGCCACCGGAAAAGCCACCGCCTTGATTTGGCTGATTGAACTGATAAATGAAATTACCAAGAACTATAAGTGAAAGGATTACATAAGAAACATGTATCCAATTATTTCTAGTGAGGGTTTTAACCGCTTGAAAAGCGTAAATGTCAACGAGAATATAAAAACAGATAAACAAAAACCAACGCATGGGGCAATATTTTGTGCGAAGATACTTTTATTCGATATGTTAAAAGTAAAGTTTTAAGTTACTTTAACTTATTGACAGGCAATAATTTCTGAAGACAACAAAAAAAAGAACAGACGATCGGTCTGCTCTTTTTAAATTTATGGTAATCGCTCCTTATTGTGCCGTCCAACCGCCATCTAAAGTAAAAGAAGATCCCGTAATAGCAGTTGCATTTTTATTTGCAAGGAAAAGGGCTAATTCGGCTATTTTATCTTCAGGAATAAATTCTTTTACGGCCTGTTTTTTAAGCATAATCTTTTGTACTACTTCCTTTTCGGTTAATTTATGCGCCTTGGCCTGATCTTTTATCTGCCCTTCTACTAAAGGAGTTTTTACATACCCAGGACAAATAGCATTACAGGTAATATTGCAAGCTGCTCCTTCTAAAGCCAGCACTTTTGTTAGCCCGATAATCCCATGTTTTGCAGAAACATATGCCGATTTATATTCGGATGCTCTTAAACCATGAACTGAAGAAATATTGATTATTCTACCAAAATTTTGCTGTTTCATATTCTTCCAAACTGCTTTTGAAAGTATAAATGCTGAAGTTAAATTGATAGCGATTATCGCATTCCATTTATCTAACGGAAACTCTTCAATTGGTGAAACATACTGTATTCCGGCATTATTAATTAACACCTCAACACTACCGAAGGTTTTAAAGCTAGCATCTACTAGATCTTGAATTTGTTCAGCTTCTATTAGATTAGCATTGGAAAAACTTGTTTGTACACTATACTTTTTTCCTATTTCCGAAGCTATTTCAGCGCCATTCTTTTCTAATCCGTGAAACATGATATTGTAACCTTCTTTTGCAAAAGCTTCAGCAATGCTTAAACCTATTCCGCTGGTACTTCCAGTTATTACAGCTGTTTTACTCATCTTCCATAAAATTTAAAATAATTCTATTAAATTCTTCAGGTTGATCCATTGTTACGCCATGTCTTGAATTACCCACTACTGCCAAGCTCGCATTTGGCATTTTATCCACATATGCCTTTTTTAAAGAAATTGGTGTATAATCCATTTCTGAAGCTACGACGAGCGCAAGAGTTTTAATGCTTTTAATTTTCTCCCCAATTCCCCATTTCATCAAGGTTCTAAAGGAATTGTAATAGGCATTTACATCATTTACTTTGGCTCTATTATAAAAAGCTTGCCGCAAATGCTCTTGCTTATTCTCTGGAAACATACCCTTAGCAACTTTATTAGCCAAAGGTTCCATTCCTCTTAACTTTAGAGAAAGGGTTCTCTCCCAAACCATTTTTTTACCAAACCATCCCAAATTATTAAAATCTGGAGCGGTGTTAACTATTATCATTTTAGTGAAAAGCGTCGGATACTTAATTGCCATTTCAAAAGCAACTGCGCCTCCCATAGAAAAACCTATAACACTACATTTTGTTATATCTAATTCATCTAATAAAAGCTTCATATCCTCTGCGCAAATGGTCACTCCATATTCTAAACTTTTTTTGGGTTTAGATGAATTGCCATGACCTCGAAAATCCGGAGCTATAAGCCTATACTTTTTAGAAAAAGGGGCTATTTGTTTATCCCAATCGGCTTTGGTAGAGCCTAGGCCATGAAGAAGGAGTAAAACCTCTCCCTCTCCAGTGTCTAGATATTCTATACTTACACCAGGTAAATTTATTTTTTGGATCATTTAAAAAGCCTTTAGTCTTATTTTCTTAAGGCCTCGATAGGTAAATGATATTTTAATTCCACTTGAAACAGCGTTCCAATTTCTGGTGATGCTACAAACTCTCTAACTTCAGAATTAAACAAGTTTGTTACACTAGCTCCTAAGGAAAGGTTATCTGTTAAGTGATATCCAACATTTAGATCTACGTTCACAAATCCTCCTAAAGGACCGTAGTTCCAAGTTCTTCCATTTCTTGCATTCTCAATAATATCATCTACTCCATCTCCATTTAGATCTTGAGTTTCTGCCGCAATGTTGATCCCCGAGAAGAAATCATATTGTTGTACCCATCTTGTATAAAGAGAACCGTAAAATTTAGAAGAAGTGTAATAATACCCTAATCCCATTTTGTTTTTAGGAGTGTTTATAGGTAGATCTGTTTTTGTAACCACACCATCCTTATTTGCATCGTTAGCGGTATCGTTTGTATCCAGATCAAAATCGAAATAAGAATAATTAAAGGAGAATCTATTATTATCGTTAAGGTAATAGTTCAAACCAAAATCGGCTCCATAAGTATCTACAGATCCAAAATTCAAATAAGTAAGTACCAAAGCACCTGTAGAACCTGCTATTACATCACCAATTGGTGTATTTCCTCTTGTAGCTACCGGAGAAGTTGCGGTGATATTGATCAACGGACTTAAGAAATCTTCAGATTGATTGTAGTAAGCATTTACATCTAAGAAAAGTTTATCTCCAGCGATCTTCCCTTTATAACCTATTTCATAAGATTTGATAGTTTCAACTTTTAAAGCATCTATCACAGTTCCGTCTTGAAGTGTAAATCCTTCCCCATTTCCAAGAACTAAACCTCCAAATAAGTTTCCGCTTAAGTTAAGAATAGAAGGAGCTGCAATTCCTTTACCAAATGTTGCTCTAAAACTTCCGAAATCGAAATTCTTAACTATGGCTGCCTTCGGAATAAAATTCCCTCCATATAGTTCGTGATCGTCATACCTTCCCACAAATAACAGATCTACATCTGCTTCTGGAAAGCTATATTCTAATTGACCATATACTCCAGTTTGGTCTATAACAATAGCTCCATCTGAATCTAATAAATAGGTGTTCTTAGAATCTGCATTATCTCTTTGATATTGCGCACCCAAAACATAAGAGAAGTCTCCTAAAGTATTGTTGTATTGTGCTTCAGCATTAAATCTGGTAGAGGCATCCTTAAAAACACTTCCTCTTGGCAAACTAATTCCGCCGTTTGGAGCACCTGCAATAGGAAACCATTGTTCGTAAAATGAGCGCTGCAATGCTTCTTGTTCTGAAAAACCATTATTTATGAAAGACACATAGTTTTGTGTTCTTTGGTTAATTGCATAGGTATCTTCTGTTTTACTCCAAGTATGATATAAATTGGCATAAAAATGTGGAGAAACTAATTTTGCCTGAACATAATCTATTGCCCAATCCTTGATCTGGTTTCTACCAGCATTGGTAACTCCCAAATTGCTATTATTACTGTGTCCGTAAGATGCTATAACATCTGTATTAGAGGTTACTCCATAATAAGCAGCCGCACCGTACTTAGTAGTTTCAAATTTTCTGTCCAGTTCTAATTCTGGATAAGCGGTGGTTCCCACATAAACAGAATCTACATAATCAAATTCTTTTCCTTGTGTTTGCTCACCCCACACCTTAAAGGCAAACTTATCGCCAAGTTTCATAGCATGTCTTAGACGAGCACTAAAAACCTCTTGATTTCCTGCCGCAACCGCAATATCCGTTCCTTCAGATGTTCTTGGATCTTTAGTTAAGGTAGCAACTAAACCATTATGAGCATTAGGCCCATATAATGCTGCATTTGGCCCTAATATAATTTCAACTCTTTCTATATCGTCTTTTGTAATAGTTGTAAAAGAACCAAACGGTAATCCGGTAGCAACCAAAGTTGATATTCTTCCATCTTCCACTTGAAGGTTCTTAGAATTAAAAGCAGAGTTAAAACCGCGAATATTTATACCTGTTCCCTGCACTCCACTTCTAACAAAATCTACCCCTTTTTGGCGAGCGGCTAATTCTCCAGGGTTTCCTGCGTAATCTGCTATTTCTTTTGAACTTATAATACTTACAGTTGCCGGAGCACGAGTAACTTTTTGAGGTCTTCTTGATGCTGAAAGCACGATCTCATCCATTTGAGATGAAGATTCTGTAAGACTGAAATTAACGGTAACGTTTCCTCCTTCTGTTACAACTACTTCTTGAGAAGTACTTTGGTAACCTATATAGAATACATCTAATAAATAAACCTGAGGTTGTAAGTTTTTTAAACTGAAGTTTCCGTTTTCATCGGAAGACACCCCGGTATTTGTTCCGCGTATTACAATATTAGTCCCCATAAGTGGTTCCTGTGTGGTAGCATCTACCACTACCCCACTAATACTGCCCGTTTGAGCAAATGAAGTAATGCTGATTAAGACACTTAAAAGCATCATGATTTTGATCTTCATAAGTTGATTTGTTTGATTATTTAAGACCAAATTAACAAGTTGAACAAGCATTCTCGAGATGGATTCTTTTTTATTAAGTGCGACCCTAGCTATAATTCCTATTAGCTGTGTAGATCCTCTAGGCTTAAGATGGATTTAATTGCCCATCTTTTAAGTGCGACTTAATTTGTGCAAATACTGAAGGTAAAGAAAATGAAAGCCGATCTATAAAAGTAACTAGGTCTGTTCTCCCTTTTTCTGTAAGGTTTGAAACATCATCTAAAGTTTTTAGCAACTCTTCTATAAGCCTATCTTCAGAATAAATTCCGTTCATATATAAAGCTAAATTATAATACCAATGGATCTTTGGAATAATATCTTCCCGACTGGTAATTTCATCCTCCCGTTCTAGCAGATTATATTTACCAACGGTTTTTAATACTTCAGAATGTTTTTCTTGGGTGGTAAGCAACATAAGATAATTAGAAAAGAAATGTCTCCATCTATGTTCAAATACATGCTGTTTGTTATTGAAAAGAAAGTTTTCTGCAAAAGATTCCGCTATCTTAATTCTTTTATTCCGAACCAAGGTTCTAAGATAATGAGTTGCAAAGCCGAGTTTTTGATGGTGGTTATTAGATCTTTTAAATAGGTCATAATTACCGGTCATCAACTTTAAAGCTTCTTCATTTTTATTCTTTTTAAGCAAGATGCCAATAAGGTTATTTAAATAGAAAAGCTTGTCACTGTTCTCTTGTTTTACCGAAAGCTGCGCATAATATTCAGCTTTCTCCAGATCGTTTAAATTAGAATGCAAGATCACCCGGTTAGCATAATAATTAAAAAGCACCCGTTTAGAATACATTTTTCCTTCGCTAAAACATTGGTCTATATAATCAAAAACCTTCATCGCTTTTTCATATTCCTTATAATTGAAATACAAGAAAACCAATCGGATAAACGAATTATACTTGTTCTTTCCGTCTAGTTCTTCACTATATAAATATTCTAAAAGCTTTTGCTCCCAGTGTTTTGTGTTAAGCGTTCCGCTTGTATATTCTCTTGTAAGATCTTGAGTTGCAAAAAAGAGCTGTTCTTTAACAGCGACCGACTGTAGATAGGCGTTTTTATTGCTCTCTAAAAAGCTCTGAGTAAGCTGGCAATCCTGATACCTGAATCGAATTAGCAAATAATCCTGAAATTCCCTTACCAGCTCATAAAATTTCTTGAAATAGAAAGAAGTGTTATTATAATTAGCAATTTGACTTAATAATTCCTGTTCTTCTTTAGGAGTAATGGTATCGGTTAAGATCTGTTTTTCGGTAAACGAAAGATATTCTAAATGCGCATCTACATCTGCTTGAAGCAGTTTCTTGCTGATCCACTTTTTGATATAGGCATATTTTCTTTTATCTATTTCATCATCATATTCCTTATCAGATTTTACTTGGGCGGCATTAACACATACTTTTTTAAGAATAGATTCTTTTTCCTCATCCCGTATCCTATTTTCAGTTAAGAGATACGAAGCTTCGTGAGGTAAGATACCTTCAGCAAAATCATTAAATATTTTGAGTTTAGATTTCATTTATTCCTTTAAAAAATAAGACATCTCTTTATTTACTATTTCGGCTTTTTCAAAATTTACGAAATGACCAGCATCTTCAATAATTTTCACCTCTAATTGCGGCAACTTTTCTTTAGCAATATTCGATAACATCTCTAGATCTTGATCCCTGTGGAAATATTTGTTCGGAATTAACGCGTCATTACTACCAAAGATCATGAGGACCGGAATTTTAATTTTCGAAAGTTCTTCGATCACAGGTTCATCCAACATAGCGTGTATGTTGTTGACCACTATCTGGGAATAATTCTCAAAATCTGAAGCTTTCTTCATAGCAATTCTATCCTCCACCATAAATTCGGCATCTTCAGGAAATTCATGAAAATTGATTAGAAAATTAGCTCTAATTTGCTCTTCTGTGGCTTCTCTAAGCATCACAGGTGTGTAAGAAGCCTTCATAATTTGCGCTTCCCCTGCACTAAAAGTTTCAATTCCGGCTGGAGCTATTAAAATTAGTTTTAAAAAATCGGCTGGATAATCGAGAACACTTCTAATTGCAATTTGACCACCCATAGAATGCCCTATCAAAATAGTTTGTTTTAGATCTTTCTTCTGAATAAATTGATGAATTACATCGGCATAATCTGTTATTGAATGATCTAATTTGTTTTTCGAAGATTTTCCATATCCTGGAAGATCTATAGCAATACATTTATATTTATCTTTTAATGCAGCAATATTTTTATTCCATGCTTCGAGATTACTCGAAAGACCATGAATAAATAACAATGTGGTATCTCCAGATCCCATTTCCCTATATGCGATCTCTTCTAAGTTTATCGAAATTTTTTCCACATCATTATATTTTAGGGTTTCACTTATGGTTGTTTGAGCCTGCACAGTAAAAATGCCCAATAGGAGTATGCTACACAATATTCCTTTTTTCATAACAGATGGTTTTATATAATTCTTTTAATTTTTCTCTATCTACTTTCCCAATTCCAGATTTAGGCAATTCATCTACACAAATAATATCCTTAGGCACTTTGTAAGTGGCTAAATATTTCTTTAAATGATCGAGAATTCCGCCAGCATCTGGTTTTTCAGTTTTAAGAACGATAAAAGCGATTCCAATTTCTCCCCAATTCTCATCTGGAAATCCAACCACCGCCGCTTCGCGAATTTCATCATATTTATACAAAATATGCTCGATCTCTGATGGATGAATATTTTCCCCGCCAGATATATAAAGCTGATTTTTCCTACCTATTAAGTATAGAAATCCATCGTTATCCATTTTGGCAATGTCTCCCGTAAAAAGCCATTCCTCTCTAATTTTATTTAAACTATATCCCGAATTATTCCAATATCCCGGCGTCACTATATTGCCGTGTAAACATATTTCTCCAGGTTCATTGGTGGCAACTTCTTCTCCTTTTGAATTAATGATCTTCATCTCCACATAAAAATTTGGCTTTCCTATAGATCCCTTTTTCCATAAAGCATCGTGATAATGCAGAGAAGTAATCGAAGGTCCAGCTTCTGTAAGTCCGTATCCTTGGCTAAGAAGAATTCCTTTTGCTGCCCAAGTTTCTATAAGCGGAATAGACAATGTCTCGCCTCCAACCACAATATATTTTAATTTATTAGGCTGAAATTTTTCGAAGGCTTTGCTTTTTACCATGATCCGTAACATAGTAGGAACAGCTAGAAATAAGGAAATTGGTTCTTCCTCGATATATTCTAAAACCTTTTTAGCTTTAAATTTTTTTAGAAAATCTACTCTTCCACCTCTATGAAGCAAGGGTAATAAAAGCACATTCCAACCCGAAGTATGATATGGTGGCAAGACATTTAGTGTGTGATCTACAGAAGTTATTTCCAGTTGAACCGAAGTATTTAAACTGTTCCAGAACATCATTCTATTTGTATAAATAACGCCCTTCGGTTTACCGGTGGTTCCCGAAGTATAAAAAATGAAAATCGGCTGATCTACTTCTATAGTAAATTTTGTTTTTTTAGAAACAGGCTTCAGTTTAGCTGCTTCTTCAAAAAACTGTTTAAAACTGCTCACGGGACAATTAAATTCAGCTAAAAAATCTGAATGCGCGTCTATTTCAGAAAGGATCAAGGAAGGAAGCACATCATTTAAACAATGAGCTAGTTCAAAAGTGGTGGCTCTATAATTTAAAGGAACAATAATAAACCCTAAGCGTTGCGCTGCTATAAAAAGCATTAAATATTCGGGAGAATGTGTAGCAATTACCGCAATTCTATCGCCTCTTTTTAGAGGAAATTCCTGTAACAGATAGTCTCCAACTTTTAAAGATTGCTCGTCTAATTCCTTATAAGTATAAGTTGTATTGGTATCAAGAGATCTTACAGCCCTTTTTTCTGGGGTGTAAGAAGACCATTTTGATATCCAATCCAGATAATTCATGCTTTCTTTTTGCTGATTAAATATAAGAAATTACCTATTAGAAATGAGCTCACAATGGCAATAGCAGCAGAAACCCCAGGATTATTTACCGGCTCTTGCATGTACGGAGTAATTCTTCCATAATAGATCACAAAGTGAATTACCACAGCAGAAACGCTGGCAATAAAAATGGCATTTTTGCTTACTTTTTTAAAATAGATCCCAAACAGCACAGGCACAAAGGCTGCAGCAAAATACGCGTAAACTCCATTCTGGGCAAAGATGGCCACACTGATATTTGGATTTATCAACTGATCATAGCTCAAGCCAAAACTAATAACGGCTAAGCCTATGATCACTATCTTATTTAAAGTTACCGAGCTTATCTTTTTTACTGAAGGAAATATAGGAGTAATTAAATCGGTGCTTATTGTAGTAGAAAGCGATTGAATTAAACCTTCTAATGTGGAAAGTCCTGCTGAAATTAATCCAGCGACAATTAATACTCCAATTCCTGCTGAAAATGTTTTAACAACATAAGCTGAAACCAACTCATCCATCTTTAAAGGAACTCCTGCTATAGAAAGATCTGGAAAAGTAATTCTAGCATACATCCCTACAACTACAACGAGAAAAAAAACTGTCATGCAGGAAATAGCGATAAAGAGATATTGATTAACCGCTTTCGAATTTCTTAAAAGCAACGACTTGGTAATTATATGCGGTTGGCAAACAATGGCAATCCCTATTATTATCTGACATGCTATTATTTCAAAATAATCCCTAAAGAGAAAACTTTGTTCATTAGTGGATTTGGTTAGTTGAGGATTTATATCATTCAACAATTCTACAAAGCCATCAAAACCATTACTGAAATATTTAGAGCCTGAAGCAATTAAGATCACTGCAACAATTAGCATCAGAACTGCTTGTATAGAATTGGTATATACCATAGAATTTGCTCCACCATACATCATATACCCAAAAACAAATATTATCAAGCCTAACAAAACCCAAACCGGTTCCATATTAAGCGACTTCGAAATGATCTGCGTTAATCCCACACAAATTAATACGATAAAGGTGATAAGCAGAAATGAAAGTATCGCGAAGAAAAGGGTTAGCCCTTTGCTATCATACCGTTTTCCAATCCATTGCGCCATGGTCAAGGCTTTTACTGTAGAACCATGTTTTTGAAAAGCTTTCGTGAAAAATATGAGAGATGCAAAAATGGCGATTGGCATTACAATTCCGAAGGAAATAAAACCCGCAAAACCATATAAAGCGATAAATCCGGGATTAATTAGAAAGGTTGCAGCGCTTGTCATGGAAGCTGCCAAGGACAAACCAACTGCCCACGCCGGAAAACCGTTACTACCAATGGCAAAATCTTCTATATTCTTTGTTTTCCGTTTTCCGCGAATCACAAAAAATATAATTACTAAAGAATAAAAAATCAGTAATAAAGTTACATAAAATGACCAAGTTTCACTTGCAAACATAAAAATGTGATATAATGAAAAGTGAAATTAAAACTTAAAGTTATGTTAAGTCGCAATTCAGTAGAAAACATAAGTGCGACTTAAAAGCTTTCAGCGTCAAAATGTAGGATATATTAAAGGTAGTAACAATTAATCATTTCACGACTTAATATTATTAATTCTATTTGGACCTCAATACTACTCCAAGATTTACAGTATTCATTTAGATAGTTTGAGCTTGAACTTTTCAAAAATTGCTTATTCAACATCTGTTTAGTTGTAATTCAAAACTAATGAGCTTATTAAAATTTGATTTTACTTCAGTATAAATTACATTTAACATCTTAACAAGGGAGTAACATATTGAAATGAAACGACGTAATTTTATTATTAAATCTACCATAGGCGCTGCCAGTTTTAGCATACTCTCTAGCGCAAGTGCTTATTCCCTTAAACCTTTTAAATTTTTAGAAATGAACAAATCCAATAGCTTTCCATTCCCTTTAACCATCGCAACTTGGAATTTCCCAAATGCCAGTAAACGAGCAGGGGAATTATTAGCCGAAGGCGCTTCCGCATTAGATGCGGTAGAGCAAGGCGTAATGATCGAGGAAGCAGATATTAGAAATACTACCGTTGGCAAGGGCGGCGCTCCAGATAGGGACGGAAATGTTACGTTAGATGCCTGCATTATGGATGCTACCGGAAATGCCGGGGCGGTAGTTTATTTAAAACATACCTCACACGCAGTATCAGTTGCAAGAAAGGTAATGGAGGAAACTCCACACGTAATGTTAGCAGGAGAAGGCGCCGATCTATTTGCCGCACAACAAGGTTTTGAAAAAGAAGAACTTTTTACAGAAAACTCCAAAGAAGCTTATAAAGAGTGGTTAAAAAATAAAGAATACAAGCCCATAATAAATATTGAGAACCATGACACCATTGGAATGTTGTGCATAGACAAAAATGGAGATCTTGCAGGAGCTTGCACCAGTTCTGGACTTTCCTATAAAGTGAATGGTCGCGTGGGAGATTCCCCTATCATTGGTTCCGGATTGTTTATAGATAATGAAGTTGGTGGTGCCGTAGCCACCGGAATGGGTGAAGCAATTATGAAAAGTGTTGGTAGCTTTTTAATAGTTGAATTGATGCGTCAAGGCAAATCTCCACAAGAGTCTTGTGAAGAGGCTATTAATAGAATTATAAAATCGAATTCAAACTATAAAGATTTCCAGGCGGCGTTTATCGCAGTAAATAAAAAAGGAGAAGTTGGCTCACATTGCATACAAAAAGGCTTCAGTTATGTAAAATATCAGGATGGGAAAAATGAGAACGTTCCAAGTTCTTACAACTTTTAACTAGTTCTCATATTCTTTTCAATTCTAATAAAGCCTTATGAATTATTAGCCTCTTCTTCCTGCAGCTTTTGAATTAAAGCCAATACTTCGGTAATAACATCGCTGCAAATTACTATTAGTGAATCTTTTTTGGCGTTTTTTATGGCGTGCAATACTGCTTCTTTTTCATTTGGAATGACGGTGGTTTTTTTGCTAGAATCAAATTCATTAATTCCATTTGTTAGCATATCTATTAACTCTTTCTCGCTTCTTCCTCTTAAGTTTTTATCCTGACGAATAATTATTTCATCAAACATTTCCGCGGCAATACTTCCCAGCATTTTAGTGTCTTCTTCCTTTCTATCACCCACACCAGCAATAATTCCCACTTTATCACTACTGTCAATTTTTTGAACAAAATTTTGCAAAGCTCTCATCCCTGCAGGATTATGTGCATAGTCTAGCAACACCTGAAAGTTTTTAAATTGAAACAAATTCAACCTGCCCGGAGTTTGCGCCGGAGAAGGATTAAAAGTTTGAAGTGCTAACTTGATATCTTCTATGGTTACTCCCTTTAAATAAGAAGCTAAAACCGCTGGCAAAACATTTTGGATCATAAATTCAGCTTTACCTCCAAAGGTTAATGGAATATTCACTGCTTTCATAATTCGGATTTTCCACTCTCCTTTACAAATGGTTATAAATCCATTTTCATAAATAGCACATAGGCCATTTTTCTTTTGCATAGCTTTGATTCGTGGACTGTTTTCATTCATAGAAAACAAAGCGATATTACAGACCAACTTTTTTCTCATTCTATAAACCAGATCATCATCTGCATTAAGAATAGCATATCCGTTAGGAACAACACTTTCCGGAATGATCCCTTTTACTTGAGCTAATTGCTGAATGGTGTGAATACCTTTAAGTCCTAAGTGGTCTTCAGTTACATTGGTAACAATACCTATATCACAATTATGAAAACCTAAGCCAGAACGCAGAATTCCACCTCTTGCACATTCTAAAACGGCAAAATTTATGGTTGGATCCTTCAGCACAAATTCGGTACTACCGGGTCCTGTGCAGTCGCCTTTCATCAATAATCTAT
Organism: uncultured Antarcticibacterium sp.; assembly: GCA_964636585.1. GTDB lineage: Bacteria > Bacteroidota > Bacteroidia > Flavobacteriales > Flavobacteriaceae > Gillisia. The sequence goes on along the minus strand of CAZWSP010000017.1, from coordinate 4,606 downwards.
TCTGAATATATACCCCATCACTGGTTGTGAACCCAACTTTATAACCCGATTGCCTAGCCATATGCGCAATTAAGCGTGTAGTTGTAGTTTTACCATTAGTTCCGGTTACTGCAATAATTGGAATTTTCCCAGTATTTCCATGAGGAAACAATTCATCTATTACTGGAGCGGCTACATTTCTTGGAAGTCCCTTGGTAGGAGCCAAATGCATTCTAAAACCGGGACCAGCATTCACTTCAATTACCGCCCCATTGGTATCTGCTAAAGGTTCACTGATATCTGTTGTTATCACATCGATTCCGCATATGTCAAGATCGATAATTTTAGAAATACGCTCTGCCATAAATAGATTGGCTGGATGTACCATATCGGTAACATCTTCTGCAGTTCCACCAGTACTTAAATTAGCTGTATCCTTTAGTATAAATTTTTCTCCCTTTTTTAATACAGATTTTAGAGTATAACCACCGGAGGAAATTATTCCTTTTGTAATCTTATCTATAGTAATAAGTGTAAGCATCTTTTCATGTCCATACCCTCTTCTCGGGTCTTCATTTACCTTATCTATTAACTTTTTAATAGTGCTTTTTCCATCTCCAACCACATGAGCCGGGGTTCGTTTAGAGGCAGCAACAAGCTTGTTATTAATAACTAAAAGTCTATAATCTTCCCCTGTGATTTGCCGTTCCACTAGTACGTAGGAAGATATCTTTTGAGCAATGTTAAACCCATTTAAAGCTTCCTGAAAATTATTTATATTGATAGTTACACCTCTTCCGTGATTTCCGTTCACAGGTTTTGTAACCAAAGGAAAACCTATCTGATCAACTACCTCTTGTAAATTTTCATGAGTTCTTAAGATTTCTCCTTTAGAAACAGGAATTTCTGCCTGTTCTAATAAATATTTAGTTTCAACTTTATCTCCGGCTATATCTACACCAATATTACTAGTGTGGCAAGTTACAGTTGCCTGTATTCGCTTTTGGTTAGATCCATAACCCAATTGAACCAAAGAATGTCTATTCAACCGAATCCAAGGAATTCCTCTACTTATTGCTTCTTCCACGATAGATCCAGTGCTAGGACCTAACCTCACACTTTCCCTGATCTCTTTCATTTCTTGAATATCTACCGCAAGATCATAAGTTTGATTATTCACTAATGCCATGCAAATATTTACTGAAGCATTGGCTGCATAAATCCCAACTTCTTCCTCCATATAATCGAAAACCACGTTATATACACCATCTTCTCCATATCCGCGCGTTCTACCAAAACCTACATCCATTCCTGCAAGGGTTTGAATTTCTAGTGCAATATGTTCTACGATATGCCCCATCCAAGTACCAGATTTAACTCTTGAGAAAAAACCTCCCGCAACCCCTTCAGAGCAGCGATGCTCATACATTCCCGGAAACATATTTTCTAATCTTTTAGAAAATCCATCTATTCCATCTGAAGGTCTGTTCTCCATTTCTTCCAAATCCAAAACCATAACGATTAACTTATGCCTTCTTATTGACCAATAGTTCGGCCCACGAAGGGCATGTATCTCTCTAATTTTCATATTAAATTTACTTCAGTTTGCAATACTTATGGAAATATGAGGTTAATTTATAGATAGGTAAAATATTAAACTATTTTTACTGCATAATTTAATTTTTAATTATGATTAAAGGAACCTTAATTCCAATTGGAGGGAATGAAGACAAAGGATTTCACAAAGCAGATAGATTTCGATTAGATTATATAAGTCAAGGAATTTTATTTAGAGTTGTTGCTGAGAGTGGTGGCAAAAATTCAAGAATACTAGTAATTACATCCGCTTCAGGAATTCCTGAAATTGTAGGCAAAAATTATATGGATGCTTTTAATTTACTGGGATGTACCAACGTTTATACCTTATTTGTAGGTTCTAGGATCGAGGCAGATCTTGAGGAGAATCTAACTCTTTTAAGAAACGCAGATTGTATTTTATTTTCTGGTGGGGATCAATCAAAGATCACACAAAGGTTTAAAGATACCCAATTCCATAAAATTTTATTAGAACGCTACAGGAACGATGAAATAGTTATAGCTGGGACCAGCGCCGGAGCCATGTGTATGTCTATGGAAATGATCACTGGAGGAAGCAGTAAAGAATCATTTATAAAGGACGCTACTAAAATTAAAGAAGGATTATCCTTAATTCCTGAACTCATTATTGATACGCATTTCATCCAAAGAGGACGCTTCGGAAGATTGTCTGAAGCAGTTGCCAGATACTACGACAGAATTGGATTTGGACTTGCTGAAGACACAGGCCTGGTTATTAAAAATGGTAATTATTGTGAAATCATCGGTTCTGGAATGGTAATTATTTTCGATCCGGGAAAGCTCACTCATAACAATTATGATATTTTGAAAAAGCGCACACCTTTAACTATGGTAAATCTAATTACCCATGTACTTTCTGCAGGGGATAGTTTTAATATAGACAAGCGCAGCGTAATGGTCTTGACCAATCCAGATCATATGTTATAATCAGAAAAATTAACTATCATAAATTAAAATCTCTTCTAATCCTTCAGAATTTTTACATGCCCTATACATTCCTTCTGTATTAAATGGCATTGCTATGTTTCCTTTAGCATCTACCGCTATCAGGCCACCATCTCCACCAATTTCGAGAATGCGTTTATGAATTACCTCATTGGTAGCTTCTTCAAGAGAAAGTTCTTTAAATTCCATTAAGCAGGAAACATCATAAGCTGCCACTGCTTTTATGAAAAACTCACCACTTCCTGTACATGAAACAGCACAGGTTTTATTATTTGCGTAGTTTCCTGCGCCTATAACCGGACTATCCCCAATTCTTCCAAACTTCTTATTAGTCATCCCGCCTGTAGAGGTTCCTGCAGCTATGTTTCCTTTCATATCACAAGCAACTGCTCCTACAGTTCCAAATTTCGAGTCTTTTTTACTGGAATGATCTAACTGAAAATTATCTGAATCTTTTAATTCCAACCATTGTTGATGCCTGAATTCATCATAAAAATAACTTGGATCCTCTAAAGAATACATTAAGGATTTGGCAAATTCCATAGCTCCTTCTCCCGCCATAAATACATGTTCACTTTTCGTCATTACATCTTTTGCAAGAGATATGGGGTTTTTAATTCCGGTGATCAAGGTAACTGCTCCTGCATTTAAGGTTTTTCCGTCCATTATGGCTGCATCCATTTCATGAGTTTCACTTGCAGTAAAAACACTCCCTTTTCCTGCATTAAATAAGTGGGAATCTTCTAAAATTTTAATTGCAGTTTCTACAGCTTCAATAGCATTTTTGCCATCTTCCAAGGATTTATATCCTGCTTTTAGAGCTTTTTCTAAAACTGTTTTATATTCTTTTTCCTTTTCAGAAGTCATTTTACCTCTTACTAACGTACCTGCACCACCATGAATGGCAAAAGCTAATTTCTGCATTGATCTTCTAATTTTTTAATTGCTAGGGCTTTCAGAAAAATCTTTCTGAATTCAAATCATTTATTTAAAAATACAACTTGTGTTTTACATGTAGCTATAACTTTTGTAGTTTTATAAACTTATAATTCTTACCCATGGCAGACCAAAAACGCTTATTTCTACTAGATGCTTACGCTTTAATTTTTAGAGGCTATTATGCCTTTATAAAGAACCCTAGAATAAACTCAAAAGGATTAGATACCTCAGCAATTATGGGTTTCACCAATTCTCTTTTTGATGTAATTAGAAGAGAAAGACCGGATCATCTAGCAGTTTGTTTTGATAAAGATGGAAGCCATGAGCGCACCGAACTTTATCCGGAATACAAAGCAAATCGAGATGCTACTCCAGAACCTATTAAAATATCTATTCCATATATAAAAGATATACTTCACGCTATGCATATACCAGTGGTGGAATTGCCGGGTTGTGAAGCAGATGATGTTATAGGAACTTTGGCAAAACAAGCCGAAAAAGAGGGGTACAAAACTTTTATGGTAACTCCAGATAAGGATTTTGCACAGTTGGTTTCAGAAAATATTTTTATGTATCGCCCAGCCAGAATGGGGAATGGAATTGAGATCTTAGGAATTCCCGAAGTTCAGGAGAAGTTTGGTGTTACACGCCCAGAGCAAGTGATCGATTTCCTGGGAATGATGGGAGATGCTTCAGATAATATTCCGGGTCTTCCCGGTGTTGGAGAGAAAACTGCCAAAAAATTCTTGGCAGAATATGGAAGTATGGAAGAGCTTTTGGCTAATACCCACAAGTTAAAAGGGAAAATGAAGGAGAAAATTGAAGAGAATAAAGAGTTAGGAATTCTTTCTAAAAGATTAGCTACCATTCTCACCGATTGTGATGTGCAATTTCATGCAGAGAATTATGAACTTTCTCAACCAGACGGTGATAAAGTTCAGGCTTTATTTGAAGAATTAGAATTTAGACGATTAAAAGATCAATTCTTAAAATTATTTTCTGGAGAAGAAGTAGCAACTCCTACTCCAGTTAGCGGAACTGCTACTGCAAAGGCACAACTTCCACCAACCACAGCAGGCGCCGGTCAGTTTTCATTATTTGGAGGAGATGCTACTGTGATAGAAGA
>CAZWSP010000016.1:0-30161 GCA_964636585.1 uncultured Antarcticibacterium sp. | reverse complement strand
GTTTAAAAGAGTTTATAATATGTTTATTCTTATGTTTATTAATAGTAACCAATTTTTGGACAAGTACCTGTTCAGAAATTGAACAACTCTTGTCCATTTTTTGAACAACTGTTGTATCAAATCTGAACATCTCTATGAGGGATCCAATCTTAGGATTATTGGAAGAATGGTATTGTAGATATTCCCAAGTTTTTAAATCTTGTAACAGTTTGATATAAGTTGTTCTGGAGCGTATTTTTGCTAGTCCCATTACCCGCTTGCTATTTACCATATTGGTTTGTGGAAAGTGTTTTTGATTCCAAACTTCAAATAAGGCTAGATAAAGACTTCGATGGGAAGACGTAATTCGCTCGTCCTGGGCAAACTTACGCAAGACTGCATTTAGATGAAGTATGTAATTCACTTCGCTCACTTTTTTATATTTTAAAATTTATATAGTGCTTACTTCAGATCTTATATTGAAAACAGCTATTAAACAGTATAACAGATGATTTTAATAGCCAATAGAACTTGCTTTTATACTGGCTTCAATTATTCTTTTTAGTTGTTTAAAAGCGAATTCTACTGTACTGGTAGGCAGTTGTAATACGGGCAATTGCAAGCCTGTTTCTCGGATCATCTTAAAGGCTATCTTTTTTTCATTGAAGCCTAGGCCTCTTAAGGTTAAAAAATATTGTTTAGGATCTTTGCTGAGCATTTTCCGAGCAGTATAGCTTTCCACATAATTACGGTTATACTGAAACATCTTATCAAATGTTTTTTCAGAATTCTGAAAGAAACAATCCCTTTCAAAACCTCGCTTTATAATTTTGCCGTGCATCTTCACTTCTGAAGCTTTGTATTTGCTGCCCGGAGATAGACTGTAAGAATTAGAGGCATCTTTTCTGCTAACGATAATATGGATATGACTTTGCAAACCTTCTTTTTTCATTCCCGGTTCAATCACCTGTCCTTTAAATTTATAGGGAGCATCTCTTATTAGCTTCTGGATATCATTTTCTAGTTGACGGATATTCCCGGAAATTTCCCCTCGCTCTATTTTCCGCAGCTCATTTTTTAGATGCGCTATTTGATTGCTGTAAGGTTTATTTTCCCGAATTGCTATATCGTTAGTTTTATAAGATCGTTCCTGTTCAATCTTAGCGAAATATTTAATATCGCCTACGCCTATGGGTCTACCATTAATTTCCCTGTTGAAAGAACCAGCATACTCTTTCATGGCCTCCCGGACAAACTCCCGGAGTTTTTCGTGATTGTTATGAATATGTTTTAACTCGTACTTACTTGGATTAATGGTGATAGAATAATATTTAGGTTCCTTGAGTTTTAATTTGGAAGTATTTTCATCGATCTCTTTGATAACCTGATATGGATGAATTTCATCTTCATATTGATTATAAAAGTATTCCTTATCCAAAAGGCTTTTTCCCTGATTTTCTTTCTCTAGGTAGCTCACAAAATCTCCTGCACTTTGTGAATAAGCGCCACCTAGTTTCTGAGCAGAGATTGTGATATACATTTATAATTTACGTTTTACAGCTATTTTAAACTCCTCAAATTCTGTGGGAGAGATGTTTAGTTTTAGATAATCTGCACCAAAAGTGTTCGCCTTTATCTCCACATTTTGTAGCAGGTATTCCAGATTTTGTTTGGTTGCTTTTAATTCATTCTGGAGTTGGGTGATTTCCAATTCTAAATGTTTTGGAGTTTTCTCGTTGGAAGAGGAAATCATTTTCTTTTCAACTAATAGGGGTTTTGAAATAGAGCGCCCTTCCATGAGTAATTCCAGCATGAGAAAACCAGGTTTGGTTTGGGTCTTTTCAATATTTTTGAGAATAGCAATCACAGCATCGATCCTTTTTTTGATTAGGGTTTCCAGGCTCACTTTTGAAGGGACTAAAGTATCAAAAGGAGACAGGTTATTTTTCTCAAAAAAGTCCAGGATCAGATCTAAAGTTTGTGATTGATTGCTGTTGTTTTTCTTAGAAAACTCCCGGAATCTATTTGCAGTTTTTGATTTTACCTGAAGTCTGGATTTTGTTGTCATGGCTACTATTTTAATAATTACTGGCTACAGCCTTTCTTGTTTTATAGGTCTTCCCAAAGGGTAGTGTCCATTAGGGTGGATACTTTTTAGTTTCAATACTCTGTAAATCGCCTAAAAACAGGGGTTTTTAAAGGAAAAGAAATCGAATAACATCGCCCAGCGTGTTATCCTCTTGCTATTCGATTTCGTCCCGCAGGCGGGACAAAATTTTCATACCCGTTGGTTAAAACCCACTGCCTTTTTAAAGGATTTCAAAAACCTATTTTCAATACTTAAGATGCTCCTGATTGAAATTCAAATTTTGTGATTAATATAAATCGCCTAGGAAAAATCAAGCCTTTTTAAATTACGAATTATCCCTATTCGATTTATGTGAGCAAATCATTAAAACTGGTTTCATTTGTTCTTAATTACCATCGAATCATACATTTATTGGAAATCGACAAATTTCAAACGGCAGATTTTCAAGTTTTGCAGCCATAACTTGATCAGAATTTGAGGTATCGGGTAACTGAAAAATTGGAAAATGAAAAATGGTGATCTAAAGAGACCACCTTTTAAAACAGGGACAAAAAAAGTTTAAAGTACCCCTTCATCTGCGAAGGAAAAATAATCGCCATCGGGGGTAAGTATCAAATGATCTAATAGCTTTATATCTAAGAGGCTACCTGCATCTTTAATTTTTTGTGTCAGGCATTTATCGGCTTCACTAGGTTTTAAATTTCCGGAGGGATGATTATGCACTAAAATTACGGAGGTAGTCAGGGTTTTAAGGATCACCGCAAACAAGATGCGAACATCAACCAGCGTTCCGGTAATTCCACCATTGGAAACTTCAAAAATCCCTTTCACCTTATTGGAATTGTTTAAAAGCAACACCTTAAAACATTCCTGCAAGCCTATGCGGTCCTTATCCCAATGGTTAAATAATAGCGTACTTGCACTAAGTGAAGAGCTGATTTTAGGGGCATCTTTCATTTTAAAATTGCCCTGATATTTTATTGAAATTTCATTAACTTTCGTGTTCATGATTAATCTTTTTAAAGGGTTAATAATGAAAAGAGGGCGATACTTTGAACGGGACGCCCTCTTAGATTTTAGATATTAGGCATTAGCAAGATTTGTGATTTCGGGAGTATTACGTGTATTCCCGATTAACTGAACTTTGGTTTTGATCGTACTCATAATGGTAAGTATTATGGTCTTTTAACAGACCTGATTAATAATTGAATTACTTTTTATATCCGGAGCTTTCCTTTTTTGATCTTTTGTTCTGATGCGGATATGTTTCTATGTATTGATCTCATGATATTCTTAATTGATTTACTTCTTACAGAGCCGTATGCTATTTCCTTTTTTGATGCAGATACAGATTCAGGATATAGAATTAGAGAGGGCTTATAAAAGGGAGGGCGTAGCCGACCGGCTTATGCAGCCCGGCTAACTTCTATATCCTGGTATTTCGCATATAGAAAAAAGGAATAGTTGCGGTGGAGTAGAAGGTTAGGAAGAAGAATGGGGATTAATTATGAATCTTGCTAAAATCAGAATATGATGAAGATGTTCATATTTACAGGAATGCCATGTGATTGGAAGTTGAGTTTAATTAGACCCGTCCTCTAATTATTTATTTTATTAATTCTCTATATTCAAATCCCATCCGTTCATACCAAAATCAAGATGTGAATCTGAATCAGGCGAACTCCATCAAAAATCTTTGGATTGGAATGAAGCGTTCCGATATTTTCTTCGGATTAGTGTATTGGAAATCGAAATTTTTGTTGGTGTTCAAGATCTTTTTAGAGAAGCGCTTTTCCCGGAATGAAGCTTTTGCGAAATGAAGTGGGAATGTGCTGAGCCATATTCATGTAAGATACTTGTGAAAAATTTCCCTTTTCAACTTTCAATTTCAAATATGATTGATATCGCACTAAATTTTTATATAAATAATTTTCATATTAAAAAATAACAAATGAAAACCACATTTAAAAGAGAGGAGTTTTTTAACCTGTGTTGGGAAAAGAGTATTTCATGGTTTCGCAAAAATTATATAATCACCTACCAAGAGTTTAAAAATATCTGTAGCAAATATCAAATTCCTTTACCACCAAATGGATACTGGATGAAAAAAAAACATGGTAAATACATACCCAAACCGAAATTGCCTAATTCTGGTGAAACTGGAAAAATTAAGTTGTTACTACGAACCCAAGAAAACTTGGCGAAATTTAAATCGGTCGATAAACTTAAAACCTTAGCTAATGATGCTGAATCATATGATTTAATAGTTCCGAAAAAACTACCGAAAAATCCTGATATTATTATTCAGGAAATGTTATCTAATAATCCTAAAAAACATCCTGTAGAAAACAATATTCGGGATTATACAAAAAGATATAACTATGGAAGAATTTGGGTAAGCGCTTCTGAAAGGCCTTATAAAAGAGCACTTTGTTTTCTAAATACCTTTGTCAAAGTGATGAAGGCAAGAGGATATTATTTTTTATTCTGTTATGAACGAGCCTACATTGTGATTGAAGGTATAGAGATAGCAATAGGAATGAGAGAAAGATCACTGAGGGTTTACGAAACTGAGAAGTCAGGTTACAGGTCGAGCAAATTAGTGCCAATTGGACTTTTAAGCTTTATTACTGGAGAATATTCTAGAAAAAAAGAGTGGCAGGAGACTAAATCTAAATCCCTTGCCGAAAAACTGCCACTAATCATCGATTATTTGGAAGATATGGCTAAGGAGGAGCGCACATGGAAAGTGGAAAATGATAAGCGATTAAAGGAACAAGCAATTGAGAAGAAAAAGCAGGAGGAAAGCGAAAAGTTACAAAAAGAAGAAATTGAAAAGCTACGTTTTATTAAGCAAAAATCAGATCTCTGGCATGAAGCCAATAAGCTTAGAGCATTTTTGAAGATGTGTGATCGAAATAAAAATCTCACTAAGGAGATGAAAGAGCTTGTATTATTTGGTTATCAAAAAGTAAACTGGTTGGATCCTCTTGTAACGAGTAATGATGAAACTTTTGAGAATCTTAACCCATATAAAATTTTGAAAAATCTTTAATTTAGATCAATCTTAAGAAAACAAATCCATATTAATATTGAATATGAACTGATAATTAAATGAAAATTCGGATAGATGTAGTTTACAGGTAAGACTTAAAATATTATGCACATGGAAGCTTTCGGTAAACTGAAATTTTACATTTTTGATTAAACTTTTAAATCACTGTATCTTTGTGGAAGATACTTTCTCATAAGCATTTATCCATATAAAACAAGCCGATTAATTAACAATCATACTGATGATTAGTGTGAATAACTCGGTAAGGAATCAAGTGAAAATGTGCTTAAATTTGTAAGTGATGTATATATACAAAAACAGGCCTTTGAAATAAGTCTTTTAGGCCTGCGTTTCTGGAATTCTTGTTCCTTGTAGTGGAAAAACAAAGCTAACAAGAGTGATCCGAAAATAAAAGTTAAAAGTCTTTAAGGGGAATTGTCTCTCCCTTTTGGTAGAGATTTTAAAATGAAATATGATGAGTAATAGAAAAATTTATCATGTCACTCAAAATCCGGATGGTACCTGGAAGGGGAAAGCACAGGGAGGCCAGAGATCTTCTGTAGTGACTAATACTAAAGCCGAAGCAGTAAGTAAAACGACTGGTATAGCTAAGAATCAGGTTAACAGCCAGGTGATTATCCATAAAACGGATGGGAAATTCCAGGAAGAACGTACCTACGGAAATGATCCTTACCCTCCAGGAGGATAGGGCGATAAGTAATTCTACTTATGCGAGCTTTTTAAGAACCTCTGGGATATCCTAGAGGTTTTTTGTTGCTACTTACCCCAAGCTATATTTACATAACGGGTAGTTATGGTTCAAGCCCTTCGGGTGTGCTTCGCTTTGAAAGCCATAACACCATTATGTAAAATATCCAACTAACACCAGCCGCACAACTCCGAACTAAAATCATAGCTCAGAGCTACATACCATGATTTTATGGGAACAATTAAAGGGATTATCTGCAATAGGAAAAGGCTCGCATAAAACTTCGAAGCTGCCTTCCGGTACATTTTTGAGATCTTTATTCTTACTGGCGAATGAAGTGACGATGTAAAGGTCTTCGATTATATCTCCTTTTTTTGGAAGCTTAGTAAAGGGCATATAAGTTCCTCCATAACATGGATCAGACCAGTCCTTAGTTCTGTTTTTGTAAATGTCAATGTATACGTTCATAGTTTTGATTTTTAGTGAATTGCAAAAATACCATTAACCTTTAAGTGCGGCAAAAACATTAGCTCAGAATTTATTTTGAGCGACTAAAGGACTGAAAATCCTTGTGCCTCTCCGGGGCACTCAATCGGCGTTAGCCTATCATTTTTAAAAGCTCAAGACCTCCTGCGCTTCAGCCCTCCCGATCTCCACCTTTTAAAAACGAAAACCTGACCTCTGGAACTACAATCCAGCGGTCATTTTACTTCTCAAAATGGGGCTGATTTTATCTGTCCTTTTACTTAACCATACCCAGAAGTATATTGGAGGAATTTGAATGTCACACCTAAAACGAATGTTAGTTCATAGCTTTGTTTACAAGGGTTTACGAGCTTTTTAAAAAGTTGAATGCTCAAAAATCTTAAAATGGTTGTATTTAAAAAAATTATGGCTTGAACAGTTTTAAAATTAAAATCGAATGTTGAGACAAGTTGGAAGCCTGAAAGTATATAAAAATTAAAAATCATGATTGTAGCAGCAATTTTCTGTACGACTTTTTTACTGGTTCTGGTGGCTTACTGGATAATGCCAACTGAAAAGATGCAGGCAGTGAATAAGGAATTGAAATCCTTATTGCAAGTCCTCCCTATCACAGGAGTAGTAAATGCATTAGTGCAAACCAAAAAAGAGTCCGATGATTCTTCAAAAGAGTAATAGCGAAAGGCAATGGCGTTGGGGCTGGTCCGATTTGGATGCCCTAGCCCCAGTGGCGATTGAACGCCACCCAAGAGTGGAGAGCGCAAAGGCAGTGTCAGCTATTTTATATAGTTGCATTATGACATAGGAATCAAGGGAATGCAGCCATAATGCCCAATAATGTAAACGTGGCTTAGAGAAAATGCTTTAGTCCAGTTCCCGTTTTGCAACTGTTTTTAACGAGTGCTATCGATTATCCGATAGCATTCTAATAAGTGTTACTTGGAACTATCATAGAGCTAAAGTCCGGAATTGGAAAGGTTGGAGAATGGAACTGCCAATCCTGCTGGAAAACTAACGTAAAAAAAACCAAAAATAAATTTTTGAATGAAAACTCAATGTTTATAAGGCTTAGAAGGAAAATGAAAAGTGCTGTCCTTTTTTTTGACGAGCGTACTATTCACTTTTACAGAATCATAATTAAAGTATAAAACTGAATAATTAAAAAAATATAATCCCAATATTATGTTAGAAATTGTATTAGCAATCTTAGGATACTTGATAATTAGTAAAATACTAGTCTGGATGATGCCAGAAAAAAAAGTAAAACTTGCTACTATTGATAATGAGACTTTTTTAAAGTCTTTATCTATTAGGAAAATAGCCGAAGCTATTATTGAATTTTATAAATCACTCACCAATAAATATGGCCAGTAAAGTATTTATATTCAAACTCGTTCTTTAAATTAACCCAGCTATGTTATTTGACGGTAAGTGCTGGAATAGATAACTGGTTTAATGAATTTTTCATAGTAATTATGAACTCATAGGTAAACTTAACGTTTGACCTGAATAGAAGATGGTTAAAAATTGTTAGATTGAGAAGTTTATTTATACAATTTTAATAACTGCTACTGATTTAACATTATAGTATAAAATCTTGAAGGTTGTTAACAAAGGAATCATATTTTTTAAATATAGAGAGGGCAATCCCTTAACAACCGTTCTTCTAAAATTTGAGAGCTCACGCGTTGTATATGCTAAGCGCACTTAGTGAGTGTGCTATTCACCTCACCATACGGGTGTACAAGCACCCTCGATAATTAATTCTTAATCTATGATAAGTTCTATACCAGATTTTTCTGCTTTGTATTTTATCTTGGTTATGAGATCATAATAACTCCAGTTCCTAAGTACAAACGTTTCTTCTTTCACTATTTCCGATTTTTCTTGTTGATTCAATAAAATAAGAGTTCCAGCCTTATGTTTTATACAGAAGTCGATTAGCTTTCTGCTATAAACATGCAATCTATTATGAACATAATTCCGTTCCGTATCACAAAATCTGGCTAAAGCTTTGGTCTTTCTAATACGACCTTTTCCTGATTTAGAATAGGTAACTCCTTCTCTGGTTCTTTTTTGAGCAGCTTGTATAGCCAGTCTTCGGTAGAGAAATTCTTCCTTTGTTCCAATAGTGAGTTTAGCACTGCCAATTTTCACGGCAATAGGATATTCTAGGGATAACGAAGCTTCGGCGATCACTTCTGGTTTAAGGACGTGTTCTTCTTTTTCAAATTCAAACACAGCCAGCATAAAGATTTTTCCATCTTTTAATTTGATTTGGGAAGTTCTTATTTTGATCTCTCCACTTGCAACCTGCTGCATTAATTTTCTCTTGTCATAATAGTCTTTTCCTAAATAGGTTTTCATAGGAATGGAAAAGAATCGAAAGCAAAATGCATTCTTTTCCGTATTATATTTCAATCCGCATACTCCTTCCATATCAAAGGGAAAGGCCATATCTCTCTTAAAGTTATTTAAGGAACGTTCCCCGCACCAGTATTCCTGTCTGTTTTTCTTAAAAGAACTCAAAATGGTACTATTAAGGTTGGTTAGAATGTTAGTGGGAATTTCTCCTTTAAAGCGATCGGAAACCATTCGATAGGTGCAGTTGATCCGGGAGCGGTTTAGAATTCCCTGTTCATCTTTTTTTTGATCTACCAGTTTATACTTGATTCCTTCTGATAAATAAAAGAAGTCCTCGACCATCTCCTGTACATATAGATGAGAAACAATTAGGTTGGCTGCTCGGTAACAACGGTTACGCCATAGATATAACTTGTCCATCGCCTCCTTTCGTTCTTCACAAGTAGGCAGGTCGATAAGGAGTTGAATCTTTCGGGTCAATTTCATCGTATCTTTTCCCATCTCAAACCGGTTCTAATTGGTGTTCATGTATCTCTTGCATTAGCTTATAAGCTTGAGTAAATGCTGTATGTACTTCCTTTTGAGAAATATTTAGCTCATTGGCAATAGAGGCAAAGGAATAGTTGTGTTTACACCGCAGCTCTAAAACCTTTTGTTGTTCTTGGGTAACCTGAACCTTATTATCAATATGAATAGTAGATTGCTGACTTACCTGAAGGACATTATTCTGGTTAATGATGTTCTTAAGATCTTGGATTGCTTTGTTTACCTCATTACGGGTCTCAGTTATACCCATTCCCATTAGCTTAGCTATTATTTTATAGCGGAATTCATATTTTAAACAGAGTTCAATCAGTCGTTTTCTTTCTGGTTGGAGTAGGGGCAATACCTGAATAATTTGATCAAAATCTCCCTGTTGATTTTCCTGGTCTTTCCAGATTTGTGCATCATCTTTCGGATCATAGCCTGCTAAATAGTCTTGGTAGTTATCATAACTTTCTAAAGAATTTATTTTCTGAAAGAATTTACATTGAGGACTTGTGAAATAGGAATAACATTCCCTTTTCATCACCATTCGTAGAAAGAAAAAGAGATGTTTTTCTGACTCGATCTTATCGCGGTTTGCCCATAACTTTAAGAAGGTATCCTGTACTAAAGATTCTACTACAAAGTTATCACTGATGATCCTTTTTCCGACCCAATAGACCATTCGGCTATACCTGGCATGAATATGCATCAGCGCTGAGGAATCATTTACTTTTAATAGTTCATAATTATTATCCCGCATAATAGAACTCTTTTAAATTAAGATATAATCATAAAAATTTTATTGCAAGTGGTTTTCACCTGCGATAACAGCATGATGTAGGGAATGTAGCTGTGGCTATTAGGACAAATCCAGTTATGGATATACCCAATAGCTATGCGAGTTCTAAAATTTTTTAAAAGAAGAAGCTTTGAAATTATGTTGAGAAGAAGTGCCTCTTTCTACAAGTAAAAAGGCGTGGAACTCAACTTATTGCGCAGGCGGTACTGGTATACCTTTGGAACAATAAGAGAGCCCACGCCCCGGGTCGTGAGCATCTTGCTTATTCTCTCGTTCCATTTAAAAATTACCAGTTTTCCAGCACGAGATTCAAAGCGAATGCTTCTAATATTTACTTAAAGAAGTTTCGCAAATATAATAATATGAGGTAAATATAATTAAAAAGTTTTAATGAGAGCGAACACTCTCATTAAAATTTCTGATAATCTTTTCATTTGTATTAATGACAAAGAAAAACATGCATCTCGGGAAAGTTTATTTATCAAATAAATACGTTTGTAAATATATTAGTGAAGAATGGTTGACATCAAAAGATATAAGTACTAGAAAATACGGTAAAATGTACGGTGTGAACTATCATATTATAGAAAAAATTCAGCAGGAAGATGGCTATAACATGCCTTTGTCAACATTAAGTACAATTTGTTTTAATCACGGTATTAAATTATCCGATTTTTTCAAATTGGTAGAGAAACGCTATGGAAAATATTTGAATGATAGTTTCAAATATTAAACTTGCTTTTAATCATTTTATTATTCATTAAATAGTATTGAGCTTATCCCTGAACATTCTCGTATAAATATAGTATTTTAACTCCGCAACTATTCATAAACGTATACGTTGGCATTAATACTTAAGAATGATTGAACTAACAATAGACAAAATACTCTTATTAGTAATGTTCTTTATACCAGGTTTCATTTATTTGAAATCATATAGATTATTTGTGGCGGAAAATAAAACCGATTTTTCAAAAGATTGGTTTGAAGCCCTTGGAATCAGTATAATTAATTTTATAATTTTTTCATTTCCAATTTATTTAATAACCAATGGAAATTTTCTGCAAAATCATCCATTCTTATACTTTTTAATTTTTGGATTAATAGTCCTGATAGCTCCAATTTTCTGGGCATGGTCATTTTTTAAAATCTCAAACAAAAAATGGTTTTCAAAATTCTTAATTCATCCGACAAAAAGTGCGTGGGACTCGTTCTTCTCTAATAAGGAAAGTTATTATGTAATTGTAAATTTAAAAAATGGAAGAAAAATTGCCGGAAAGTATGGTCTAAATTCATATTCCTCTGTTTTCCCCCACTCTAACGAAATTTATTTAGAAGAAGAATGGGAGTTAAATAAAAATGGCGGATTTAAAAAAATAGTAAAGCAATCATCAGGTATTTTAATAACAGAAAACGAAATTTCAACAATTGAATTTTACATTTGACAACTATGGCAAAAAAAACAACAGGAAACGGAAAATCGAGCAATAAAGGAGGATCTCAAGAAAGAAACTACAGCAATAATTCTGGAAAAAAATCCTACCAACCAACTACGGATCGTACTAGTAAACCTCCGAAAAAAGAAGGTAAATAATTACTAATTCCCACAACGGTTATAATAAGGGTTTTATCGAAAAAACGTAATTTAGTATTATAAATAAGAAAATACTTGAACCGACAAGTTCGCGTCCCTACTCCCGCAACTTGTGTTAGCCGAGACAGCTAATAAAAATTAGATGGAACAGAGTTCAGACCAAGAATTAGAAAGACATTTCATACCCAAAGTTGAGGAATACTTTTCTGAATTTGTAGAATTCTATGGAGGAAAAGTTATTGAGAAATTGGAAAGTAATTTAAATGATCGCCCTAATGCTGATTATCTTTTTGAAAATCCAAATTTAGTCGCTGAATTAAAATGCTTCGAAAAAGATATTTTTACTGGAAAAGACGAATTTCCAAGAATTGAACTATTACTTGATAAATGGACAAATAAAAAAATGATTTCGGATGCTCAACTACGAAACTACATTTTTAGAGGAGGACCATTACCAGCCAAGTGTTCAAAAGAACTAATAGAAACTGCTTCAAAAACTGTAGAGCGAGCAATTCATAAAGGAAATAAACAAATAGAAACGAGCAAATCGACTTTCAATATCCCAAATTCGAAAGGTCTTTTATTTTTGGTAAATGACGGAAATTACTTTTTCAACAATCATCAGTTTTTAGGAATTATTAGTAACATAATTGGTCGTAAATATAGAAATCCGTCCTTTGATGTAATAGTATATTTAACAATTAATCAAACAAGCCGAAACCAATCAAATGAACTTGATTACACAGTTTGGGTTCCGATTTACACAAGAATTGATGAAAACGGAGAAACTATTGAAGATTTAGACCTTTTTAATTTTGTCAATGGTATTGGTCGAAAATTCGGTGATTTTTACGAATTAAAAACTGGAGAAAAGCTTAGGGATAGACAAGAGTTTAGTGATACAAAACAAGGAATTGAAGAAATAAAAAAACACATATATGTTCCGAAAAAGATTATATACAAGAAATAACTTTTGCTAACAATGTATATAAAATATATCGTAAGTCCTTGCTAATACAAAGGTTAGGTATTTTTTGGAAGTCGCCAAATTTTTAAATTTGACAAATTTATGCCCCTTAAAACAAATACAACAATAACACATTAATATATTTTGGTCGAAAACTTATATTTTATAGGCATTACAAGCGTTTTTTGTTGTTTTGTGGATTGTATCAAATTCCACTTTAAGTAACAATTAAATACCAATTATATACCATTTTAAATACCGTTAAATACCCTTTACAAAGGACTTAGTGCCTATTTATATCTTAATACCCCACTAATGTACCTAAATCCTTTAAAATAGCCTTATATGGGCTATTTTTTTATGTATAAACTCACCTATAAAGGTTGAATTATTATCTACAATAATTCAAAACATCAACTAAGTATAAAAATTAGTAAAATAACTTTGGGTTAACGGTTGGGTTAACGGTTGGGTTAATAGATGCGTGTGAAAATAAGGGAATTCCCTACCCTTTAAATTCAATAAAAGTACTTTTAATAGCTAATTATTAAAACTCACACCCCCTTAATGTAATAGCCAAAAAGCAATATAAAAAGCTAATTAACTACAACGCAGCGTAATAGATAAGAAATAACTGGAAATTAGATAGAGAAGACACATGCACACAATAAAACTTGCGTTATTAACTCATAGAATTGATTCTTATACTTGCTTTAATGAGAGCTAGAGCACGAACCTTGCTTAGTTTTACATCCTTGGCTTGATGGTTCTGATTTTGAGACACAAGCTTTACATATTCCTCTCCCTTTTCAGATTTTTGTATATATTTTACACTAATCCATTCTTCTCCAGAAACCTCAATAGAGATAATATACATTTCGCCCCAAAAGATGTCATTTGCAAAATCATGTATTTCTTTATATGCGATAATATCTCCACTTTTTAATAATGGATACATACTATCACCAGTAACGTAAACTGCTCCATCACATTTTGGAATATTAGGAATCTTTATGGTGTCAATAATGTTCTGCTTATTATGACTTTGAAATAACTCAACTAATCCAGCTGATGCTTCTATATTGTAAAGTGGGATAAACTGATCATCTATATTATTGTCCGTTTTAAGCGTATATTCTTCAACATTCTCATTCATTAAATCTCCTTCACTCTTACCATCTTTAAAGGTATTATACCTATGACGGCTGTCTTTGTCAACTTTGAAAGTATTGATTTCATGTACACTATAATCGGATAAATCATCATTCACAAGATTATCCAAATGAATGTGAAAATGATTCACAATTTTTAACAATATTTCTAATTTAGGCTCTGTACCTCTTTCATAAGAGGCAATATTGTCTCGTGTGCAGCCTAGTTGCTTGCCTAGTTCTGTCTGACTTAACCCATTAATGACTCTTAAATTCTTGATATTTTGGGACAAATACATAAATGTGTAAATTTTTCACAGTAAGATTTGGTAATGTGAATTAAATTCACATATCTTTGTTTAGTGTTAATAAACAAATGTAAACAAAAAATGATAGCAGAGTTTAGCGATCAAGAAAAAACGATTCTGAAAGGTCTCAAAGCATCCATTGCAAGAAAGCATTCTTGCAGTACTACTTACGTGATGCAAATCGTAAATGGCTCTAGAGAAATAAACACTCCTTTATCTCAAAAAATATATAAGGATCTTAAACACCAAGCTGATTTTTTAACCCCCGAATCTAATCAATAACATATGCCTCATTTTTTAGGAGATATATTGGTAGCAACTAAGGAAGAACTTGTGCCGTTATGGTATTCTTCAGGAAAGACACTTTCGTCAAAACTTTCCCAATTTAAGGATAAACCATACGGGCCAAAAAGAGCATTAGGTGGTGGTAATGGTAGAAAGTTGTTAGTAATGTTTGATACTCTTCCAAGCGACATTCAAACCGCATTAGGAGATCCTCGTACTCCAGACCACATCTTAGAAAATTATTATAAGGTAGATCCAGAGGCCGTTCGATTTTACACCGAAACTTTCAAATTTGAAGATGGTGAATCTCTTAGTCTAGATGCCCAGGATAAACACATTACCAATGCAAGTATTTTACAGGCGGTAATAAAATTAGGAATTGCTAGACGTACAGAGCGTTTAAATAAAGGAGGGTCTATTAGAGGCATCAACAAAACACTCTGGCAAGATGCTATGAGTTTTATTGAATTAAAGGAATTACAAAACCCAGATTCGTTTTTCTGCACCTTACCTCGTAGTTATAGA
This sequence comes from uncultured Antarcticibacterium sp., assembly GCA_964636585.1. Taxonomy (GTDB): domain Bacteria; phylum Bacteroidota; class Bacteroidia; order Flavobacteriales; family Flavobacteriaceae; genus Gillisia. Next base: position 15,325 of record CAZWSP010000016.1, on the reverse strand, counting down.
TCCTTTGTAGATGATGCTTTAAAGCCATTTAAAACTGAAGGTTATAAAGGGATTGTTAAAAAGTACAAGTCCAACAAAAATGCGTTGAAGGTTAGAAAGTCCAAAGAAGAGAAATTATTGAACGATCTTTTTGCCACTCAAAAACACAAACCAACTTCTACAGAAATTGCGAGACAATATGAAGCCTTCTTAAATGGCTATTTAGAAATTGTTAGTAATAAAACAGGAGAGGTTTACAATCCAAAAGATTACAACCAAATTGGAACTTCCACGATAGCTAATTACTTAAGCAGATGGGAAAATAAAATAGGTAATGAAGCTGCTAGATCTGGAGACCGTCAAAACCTGATCAATAAATTCACTCCACACCATTCATTTGAACGTCCAGAGTTCGCAGGTTCCCTTTATTCCATAGATGACCGTCAACCTCCTTTTGAATATGAAAAAGGGAAGCGTATGTGGTTCTATAATGGGATAGATCTTGCCAGTGAAGCCTTTACATGTTTTGTGTGGGGTAAAACCAAAGAAGGAATCATCTTAGATTTTTACAGACAATTGGTTAGAAATTATCACGAATGGGGCTTTAATCTTCCAGACGGTTTAGAATGTGAAAGCTCTTTAAATAGCAGCTATGTAAATACATTTTTACGCCCTGGTGCAATGTTTCAAGATGTTAGAATAGAAGCTAACAATGCGAGAGGTAAGAAAATTGAAAGATACTTTGGTAAGTTAAGATATGAGATAGAAAAAGAGCGTGAAGGTTGGTTAGCTCGTCCATTTGCTAAAAGTGAATCTAACCAGATAGGATCTACACCAAAAACAATCATTCCTTACGATAGATTAACCGAAGAAAGTCTGCAAGATCTTCAAGACTGGAACAACATGCCACATTCCATTTATCCAGAAATGACTAGATGGGAATATTTTAAAGCAAATCAGAATCCAAATCTAAAGCCTACCAATTACAAAGCAATCATCCCACATTTAGGTTACAAAACCGAAACAAGTTGCAATGCCGGAATTATCAAATTACAACGTGGGGAATATCTATTAGGAGATGAAGGAACCATTGCAAGTGGAGAAGAGCTTTTAAGGTTAATGCGAAAAACTGAAAGCAGAAATATAGATATCTATTGGTTAGATGATAATAATAAAGAAGTTTTTAAAGCACTTGTTTTTATTGGAGACCAGTATATATGTGAGGCCATCCAAAAGCCAAAGCCAAACCGTTCTTCTATAGAACGAACTCCAGAACAAAAAGAACAAATGCAGTTAATGGATGCTTACGTGCGTACCATAGGAGCTTTCCAAAAACTTAGAAAGAATGAACTAGAGCCGGTATCTATTATAAACCGAGCTCCTAGAACCTTAAATAATAAATTCCAGATACCTGGTCTTAGAAATCAAAAAACTCCAATCCCTGAAGAGGTTGAAGTTTTTGAAGATGGCCTAGAGGAAGCTGAAGACTCCCATGTTTACCAACCTAAAGAATATCAGGGCGGTAGTTGGCGATCAAACTTTAATAATTAATCTAATAACAAATGTATGAATTTACCCCAAGAATTTAAAGAAAAGGTAAGAAATGCCATCCTAAGTGATCGCGAGAACTACGGAGGATCTGATGCTGCCTATGCAAAAACACTAGCTATTAATGCAGCTGCCTTTAGTAGAATTAAATCTGGTGAGACCGATCGCATTTTAAGTGATACCAATTGGTTGAACATTGGAAGAAAGCTAGAAGTTACGCTTAGATCCAACAATTGGAAAGTAGCTAGAACCAAAGTCTACTCTGAAATTGAAGATAACTTAAACGAGTGCCAGGCAACTTCCCAAAGTATGATCCTTGTAGATGACTGCGGAATTGGTAAAACATTTTGCGCCAAACATATTATAAGAAGGTTAAAAAATGGTTTCTATATAGATTGCTCCCAGGCAAAAACCAGAATTCACTTTGTAAGATTGCTTGCAAGAACGCTTGGAGTAGATGATAACGGAAAACATTATGAAGTAAAGGCAAATATTAAATATGCGCTGAGTGTATTGGATAATCCACTAATTGTACTGGACGAAGCCGGAGATTTGGAATATAGCACCTTAATGATCATTAAAGAGCTTTGGAACGCTTCTGAAGGTAATGTAGGATGGTATATGATGGGTGCAGATGGCCTTAAAGCGAAAATGAATAAGGGGATCAACAATCACAAGGTTGGTTTTGCAGAATTGTTCTCCAGATTCAGTGAAAAGTTTATCACCCTTACTCCAAATGGTATTGAAGATAGGAGAGATTTCTATACACAACTTATTGGAGATGTTGCTTCAGCAAATTCAGAAAATAACAAGATCAACAGACTGGTCAATCAGTGCTATGATAAGACCGAAAATAGGCATAGAAGCTTACGACATTTAAAAACCCTCATCCAAATAGACGCTTAAAAATGAAGAGACCCCTCAATATTCGTACAGCATACTCCAAAAAGTTCGAAACATTCAATTTTAAAGGCATTTGGCAAGATGTATTTGGCAATGTAACCCGTAACGGTGTATGGATCGTTTACGGTGCCGAAAAGAACGGTAAAACTTGGTTCTCCCTTAAACTGGCAGATTATATAAGCCAGTTTGAATCTACCCTTTACGTGAGCGCAGAGGAAGGATTAGAAAAGGAATTTATAGATGCCATGAAACGTGCAAAACTAGAACCAGACAATGATTCCCTTAAATTTTGTGAATACACCTCTCTAGAAGATATAAGTGCAAGATTGGAAAAGAGAGAAGCTCCTAAAGTGGTGTTTTTCGATAATGTGACCATTTATAAAGACGAGCTCTCTTACGGAGGTTTCCAAAAGTTTTGGAGACGTCATCCAAATACCCTATTAATTTTTATAGCACACGAAGAGCGCAACGAGCCTTACACAGCCACTGCAAGAATGATAAAAAGGCTGAGTAAAATAATCATTAGAGTACAGGGATTAGCCTGTTTTGTTTCTGGAAGATGTCCAGGAGGATCTTTAATGATAGATGAAGAAAAAGCAATGCTTTATCACGGAACCGAAATTAAAAACTCCACTCAAAATGTCTAATACAAAATCTATTCTAGAAGCTACAGGACTTCGCTATCCATTGTATGATGGTTGGAGGTTCGACCATTTCATGAACTGGTGCACAATAACGGCACATAAGCAATTCATGAGTGCAAAAATACTTGTAAAGCACGATGGTATTTTAAACTGGTATTGCGATATGTGGCAATTACACGTAGAGAAACAATTCCTTAAGGACAATTTAGATCTGGTACAACTTAACGATCCAGAAGAAGTTCAAAAGATCTTAATGACCTATCCAGATGTCCTATTGGATATGCAGCCTTACAGTTTACTTAAAATGATCTCTAACCAAAAAAATAGCTACAAAACCGCATGAGAGTTAATAAAATCTACCTAGAAAAAAAGCTGAATGAACTAAATGATTGGATAACAGATAATCCTGGTCATGAACTACAGCGAATTAAAAAGCAAAGTCTAAGCTATTTCGCAATGAAAGCCCAAGAAATGGAAGAACAAAAACTGCAAAATATAGAAGTATGAAGCAATATGATGTATTACAATTGAGAGCCGTTTTAAATTTTGATACCCATAAAGAAAAGGACTTTGATCTAGTAGAGCGTAGCCAGATCCATAGAGCCATTTCAAAAAGTTTGGACGGTTCAGAATACTCTTTAACTCCTAACCTCAGTAAAAAAATAAAGGAAGTTCTGGGAAGTATTAGTATAACCAACTATAAGGTGAGACAAGTGCACTATTATCTGGATGACGATACGATGCATGTTAAATCAACAATAACATTTTAAGCTATGAATAAACCACAAAATCTTCCAGTTGAAGGAATCCCGATTAAGAAGTCAAAAATCGAATTATACCAGGATTCCCTTATAAAGATCCTTTCAGGCTTAAGGCATACAAATCCTGCTATTCTATTTTCAAATCAGTTAGTAAAAAGTTCTAAAGTATTTGTTTTGGAACCAATGACCGGTGATCGATTAAGGCAACTAACAGATTTTGGAAATAGTTGGAACCAAGAGTTAACAATAGATCCAAATCCCTGGTCAACAATTAAAATCGAATTTAAACTTAAAGAAAAATAACATGAATACAGAAACAAAACAAGTTGCAGAGCTTACAGAAGCAGAATTAGAAGCACTATTGGCAGAAAAAAGAAAGTCAAAAAAAGATGCGCTTATCGTAGAGAAAAACAAGCATGAAGCCGATAAAAACAATTTTGTACAGCATACTGGTGCGAAGTTCCGTCAACTTCAGGCAGAGTTAAAAGAGTTAAAGGAATATACAATTGCAGAGGCTAATAAACTCTTTGAACGTATGTACACGATTGAAGGAAAAGAGCCAAAGGAAACAAAATCTTTCAGCCTTAAAAATACAGATGATACCATTAAAGTAACTGTAGATAGGCAAGAGCGATTTGAATTTACCGATGATGCCATTGTACACATCAATGCGATCAAGGATATTTTCAAAGAGAAGTTCGCACAGCGAAATAAAGGTTTATACGAGATCCTTGACGGACTTTTAATTAAAGGATCTAAAGGAGAATATGACCCTAAGTTATTGGCAAAAGCACGTAGCCAAGTAAGAAAATTAGGTGATGATAACCTCATAGCCGAATTCGATAAACTGGATGATTGCCAGCGTGTAAGTGGTACCGCTTTATACTGTAGAGTTTATATGCGAGATGAAAAAAAGCGGTACCAAGATGTTTCCCTTCAATTCTCAAGCTTATAGTTATGGGAGGCGAATTTCAAAGAATGATCAACGATCAAAAAGCAAGTATCAATCAAAACCCCAATAAGATGGCAGTACAAATTATAGAAGATGGAGAAGGTTACACAGTGAATGATAAAACAGTATTTGAAAATACGGATGGTCTTTGGGAGTCTAGCACTGAGTTAACGAATAATGAAAAGGAGGTTTTTATGAAACATTTAAATACCAAAGCTACCTCCAGAGCCAAGAATATAGAAGTGAATTAATAACATAGATGGGTTGATGTTGAAACCGAAAAGCCCTGCCAGGGTTAAAGTGCTAAATCTGCCTCCTAACTGTAGACCCTTAAAAATATTATGCAGGAACGAGGTAATGGGAAACATCAGGCAAGTGCATTATCCTTAAGATTTGGAATGGCCGTACAACCGGAACGATATCCGGTTATAATCCCACGTGGTGCAATTGGTTAGACACACTTCTCTGGAAGGTCGTGCAGGTTCGAGACCTGCCGTGGGAACAATATAAGTCTAGAACCTAATAATTAATCAATATAAGTCTATAACCTTATGAATGCAATTTCCTCTCAAAGAAAGCAGCTTTACAAGCTGTTTGGTTACAACAAAGAAACTGAAGCGGTACACGTAAAACACGTTACTGGAGACAATTCCAAAGTAACCGCATCAGATCTTAGTTTGTCGCAAGCTTCCAACCTCATTAAATCCTTAACTACCAATTGGGCTTTTTTCGATAAGAACAATACCCAACATTCCGCAGTATTAAGCCTTTGTCACCAGTTGGGATGGGTACAAGATGCAAACCCAAAGTTTGTAGATCTAAACAGGCTATCCAATTGGTTAAAGAGCTTTAGATCTCCAGTACAAAAACCATTGCAAAGCATGGAACCAAAAGAAGTGAGCAAAGTGATCTTCGCCCTGGAGAATATGCTAGGCAAAAAATACAAGTAATGAGCTGCACCCACCCAAAAAAACCAATAATCAAAGTTATTGGAGGCAGCTGCAGTTGTGAAGTTACCGTATTAGCCTGTCCAGATTGTGGTAGATATTTAAGTGAACCCGAAACCGATTGTTAATGATATTCAAAACAAAATCCATCAAAAATGAAATTAAAGGCCATTGGCTTATTAAACCTCTGGTTGCAGATTCTGTTATTCCTGATACTTTTTCACTCTTTTATACGTGGCTTTTGATGCCTATTGAATTAGCCAATATGAGAGAGGATACCCTTGATGAACTTGAAGTGATTTTACAAGATATATTGTCCGAGTTCCAATTTAAAGTGACGAATGGCCGTAGAAGGTTTGTAGGATACATTGACAAAAAGGAAGATCATCTCATTATTGGTTATCAAAAAAATGGAGTTGAAGAAATTGACTGTTTTAAAATTTGTATTGCCTATAAAAATCAACCAGAAACCGATAGTTAATTATGAGTTTAAGAGATTATAGTACCCGAGATCTAGAATTAGAATTACAGCGTAGAGGTAAGCATACAACCAGTGGAACATGCCCAACTTGTAGAAAATACTCAATGACTTACAAGCATTATTCAGGTTATGGTGAGCATTGGCATTGTGACGGCTGTAATAGACGAGTAGAGCAATGTACTTGTAGTAGAATATGACCTATCAAGCTAAATATCGCCAAAATGAACGCCTTTTAGACGCCTATGTTGGTTTTTTGGATGAATGTACCAACTTCCAACAAAAGCTCTGCCTAAGCGAAGAAATTGGGCGATTAGCAACTCAAAACAAACAAATAGAAAAAATGGAATTCGCCACTACCAAAACAGATATATCCATTTACGAATTAAAAATACCTGCCTGTTTATGAATATTGAAATACAACTATCCAATGACGAGCTCGTCCTCATTAACAACCAACTCCAAAAAGTATATGCTACTTCAAAAGGATCTATTGCAATGTACAATGTAATTGCATCTATATGTTTTGGGTTGGCAGACACTTTTGATAAAAAGACGAAAAACCGAATAAAGAAATCCAGTTTATTCGATTCCAAAAAGAAAACCAAGATCACTTTAAAATATCATGAAGCCTTTGCGCTTAAATTCTGGTTGTATGGGGAAGAGCCAAGTATTACCAATGAATACCAAAAAACGCTTATCAATAAGCAAATAGCAAACCTAGATCAAAAACTAACTTAATAAACCAATAATGATAGTAACAAATGACAATAATACGTACACGGAGAATTCGATTAGAACCTTTACAGGGAAAGCATTTGATTTAAAAATTCTAGATCCCGAGACTATATGTATAGAAGATATTGCTCACGGCTTATCCAATACTGCAAGGTTCTCAGGACATCTACCAAAATTTTATAGTGTTGCTCAGCACTCTGTAATTATGGCTGAAGCTGCTTCACAAGAATATAAATTGGAGGCACTATTGCACGATGCTTCTGAGGCTTATATGGGTGATATGCCCAGCCCTTTTAAAAAGATAATGCCAGAATTCAAGGCTTATGAGAATAAGCTGATGGAGGTCATAGCCAAAAAGTATGATTTTAATTATCCAATTTCCAAACATGTGAAATATTGGGATAAAGAAATACTACAAATGGAATGGAATTCTTTTGTAGAGGTTCATTATCCTGTTCAAATAAAAGCTTGGAGTCCACCCTTTGCAAAATTTAGATTTTTAGATATGTATACACGTCTAACATCAAATGAAAAATAATGGATGAGCAATTTATAACCTACACGGTAAAAGGAAGGAAATCCAATGTTTTATGGCAGTTTAAATACCATTTAAATGGCGATTTCTTCTCCTTTACAATCTTAGAAGGAGAGCTTAGTGGTCACCAAATGCACTGGTTGTTCTCTGCAAAGAACTTTCCTACTTCAGATAATTTAATGCAGATCATGTGGCTTAAGGATAAGGACATCACTTCCAAGCTCGAAATAAACAAAGTAGATCCGGACATTTCATTTGTTGCCTTCTGGGATGCCTACGATAATAAAGTAGGTAAAAAGAAGATGGCAGAGAATTACTGGAAGAAAATGAGCAAGGCAGATAAAATAAAAGCACTCATGGCCATAAAACGCTATAACAACAATCTTCGCTTAACACCAGGGATCCAAAAAGCGCATCCTACCACATTCCTAAACCAAGAATATTACAATAACGAATATTAATAAAATTATGAAAATAAGACCCATATTATTTAGCACACCGATGGTTGAAGCCATTGTAGATAAAAGAAAAACTCAAACTAGAAGGTTTCAAGGCCTTAAAAAAATTAATATTGAACCAGATCGATATATAATCAATAAAGTAATTGGCGGTTTTTTAGTTGATGACCTCCATACATTAGAAGATTTTGAAATTAACTCTAAATATGAAGTTGGAGATATTCTATGGGTTCGCGAATCGTGGGATTATAGTGATGATCTGGAAGAGCCTTATTTATACCGGCAAAAAGAATTAGATGAACTGAAACCTGAATTTTTTAAAAGGATGAAATGGAAACCTTCAATTCATATGCATAAAGAAACTTGTAGGCTGTTTTTAGAATGTACAAGTGTAAGGGTGGAACGGCTACGGGAGATATCTCCTAGTGATGCAATTCAAGAGGGTGTTAAATTAGATAAAGGTTTAAAAAATCTTAATTCTAAGATGATTAATTCAGTTATAAAATTTAGAGAGTTATGGGAAAAAATAAACGGTAAAGATTCATGGGAATCCAATCCATGGGTTTGGGTTTATTATTTTAAGTTAACAGAACGTCCAACTAATTTTTTAAACAATGAATAAAATAGCCTATCCAACAATGAAAGAGGTAGAAGCCGCAAGTAGGTTTCAATTATGCAAATGGCATCGTTTTTTACAATCACCCGTAAATGATGAACAAGTGGCAATAAATAACCGACTATTCGAAAGATGGAAAGAAGAAGGTGGTTTTACTCCATCAATTTCAAAACAAATAGGATGGAATTATTAGGTATGGAAAATTACGAAGATTATCAAAATCATCAGGAAAGAATGGAATACCTAAAAAACCATGATCCAATGACGTTCTATGAAATGACAACAGATCCTTGTGGTAGCGAGAATGATAATGTAGAATTAATCGGAACTTTAATCTTCATTTTTTTTGTAATAGCTATTTTAATTGTTATTGCAATTTTATAGAAATTCAGTTGTAAAGTAATCCTTTACAACTGAATTAAATCTAGATTTTTTTACTTTCCTACAAGCAAAGACAAAATCATCTATGAATCACCAAAAACACTTAACTTTCAAACATATAAACCAATTTATTATGACAAACTCTCAAAATAAACAAGCTGTTATTAAGTTAATCATTCCTTTTTTTGGTACTAAAGAGGTTGAAAAAGCAAAAAACATTTTTAGAAAAATAGAGGATACACTTCTTATAGGGAACTATCCACCGGAATCATTTCAACTTATGTTGGATATTTCCATGAAATGGAAAGATGATATTATAGAATATTTGAAAGCTCTTGAAACCGATAGTGTAGATAGGGAGATGATTCATAATACATATATTGCTATAAGAGGTTTAATTGACCTAAGAGATTTTGTAGAAGAAGAATAAAATCTATTTTTAATTATTCTGGTATATTTAATATTTCAAATTAACATTTCAAAAATGAAAAAAATTATAATTATTTTACTTCTTGTTAGTGGTAATTTATTCGCACAAGAAACTTCTAAAGAGTATCTCAATCAAAAGATACAATCCCAACTTGAGTATAATATGATGACTGATGCATTTCTTAATTTAATTGCGTTAAAGGAAAATTTTGAGGAAGATGATCAGTCAAGATTTTTAACTGTCTTAGTGACTTACGTTACTTCTATTAAGGATATTGAATACAGGGATTTTAAGACAATGCAGTCGATTTCAAAATACCTAAATAATGAAGTGTTATACTTTAAAGACAAAGACAAAGCAGTTCAAGTTCTATTTATGAGTACAATGGTTGACTTTTCATTTATATACTATAGGGATTTTAGAAAGGAACTATCTGAAAATCAAATTAAAAATTTGAAAACTAAATTGAATTCTCAAGCTAATACCTTAAATGGTAAATTATCAAACTATCAGGATAAGATAGATAAGGTAATTGAATATGTTAACCGCTAATTCAGATTTAATATCTCTACAATAATTTGAATATAACAATCAAGAAAACAACTTTTTGCAAGATATGTTAAAAGGAGTTAATTTTGATTTTAATGAATCGCCCCAACAGAATCAAACTACGTAACGATAAATTACGCCAGTACATTGCAGAACTGGAAAAGAAGCATCCACAATGGCGGTGGGATGCGCTTTTAAGTGATACAGCCGATAAGTTTTTTCTTGCTGAAAGGACGGTGGATGGAATAGTTAGGAGAGAAGGTTGTTATGCAGATTAAATGCCATTGCAAGACTATTTAAATAATATTGTATATTTGTAGTATAAAACGCAGTTTATCTACGTTTTAAGAAGTCGCTAAAAAACCTAGGATTGCATTTCCCTGGTAATTTTTAGCGACTTTCTTACTTCAAGCCTTTTGTGATCTTAACACCATCTGAAATGGAATATAAGAAAACCTCTCCGTTTTTGAGTTCTCGAAGCACTAACCAACTTTTTTCTTCCTTTACATCGATCTCTAGAATATGAGATCTCCTCAACATTACATTATCTTGTATAGATCTACTTCCTAAATATTTAGAATCCTTTACTACCGATTGAATATTTTTAAGGATCTTCAATTTTTCTACTTCAAACTTGTATGTCTGATTTGCAAATTCTTTTAACCCAGACACATTAAATCCAATAGGATTTTCCAGAGATTTATGCTTTATAGTAGATCCAATTAAATTTTCTCTCCCCCAAAGTTTAATCTCCTTTCGTTGTGATTTTATATAGGCTCTAGTTGCAGGCTCTTCTCTAAACATTTTATTGGCCATTGCAGTTGCGTTGTCCTGCTCTAGATCACTAAGACCTTCTTTGTAGGTAATATCCTTAAATACTTCTCCAGTTTGTGCCGGATTATTGGCAAAACCACTTTTAACATCCCCTTCAGGAATCACATTACTTTTTTCCTCATCACTTGGTTCTACTCCGCATCTACAACCCCAATCGTTAGGCGGTAAGTGTTTCTTCCACCAAGGATGGTTTATAGGCAAAATTAGCCCATCCCAATTCTCATGTTTCTGGCGTACCCGTTTATCTCCAACAGTAACATATTTTAAGTTTGGATATAGATCTTGATTAGCTTCAAAATCTTTGAATTTTCCTGCCATATTTGCCGTTGCCACTGTGTGGTGGTATTCAGACTTTAACCAGCGTTTATTATAATCTCCCGATACAGCTAAAGCTTTCTCCTTAAATTTACTCCAGGGAATAATCTTACCATTCTTTGTAAGCATTCCCTCCAGTTGCTTTCTGAAGGAAGTTTCTTTAAAGGCGGAGAATTCGGAAATATTATATTTAAGTGAGTTTGCTAATGCAGGATCGTAGTTTTCCAAAGATGGATTGTATCCATTAGCTACACCTTGGCTTAACTCATCATAGTAAAATTTCCATAGTTTTTTTCTTTGAAGATCGCTTACATTGCGTTCGTCAAATAATTCTCTAAGATAGTTTTCAATTAGCCTGCTAAATCCATCATCTTCTTTAGCTAGTTTTATCGCTGGCAAATCATGTAGCCCACATTTACTGCGATAATGTAGTTTTAACAGGCTTAAGGCTTTCCCGGATCTTCCTCGGTATTATCAATATTGGTTTTTCCTGAAGCAGGCATTAGATGAACTTCTACCCCATACGTTTCTTCAATGTATTCCTGTGAAAGTACATAACCACTTTTTAAAAGGACTCCATCAATAGTTATTTGGCTGTTTGGATCGGTAGTCTTCTCTATACCAATTTTAGCCTTATCTGGTATCTTATACCCTAAATTTTTCATCGCAGGAAGTAATCGCTTATTCAAAAAAGAAAGCATCTTTTTCTCATCTGCATAGATTACTTCGCCTAGTGTATTTTCATGAACATTCCCTTGAGCCTTAGAACTTCCATTCTCTGTAGTCATTGTTTGGTGCAATACTAATTTGGAAAGCTCTTTATCCAATGCTTCTATTTTCTTGTAGAATACTTGGAAAGCATCACTTTTGCTATTTTCCTTAATATCTACCTCGGTACCAATTGGAAAAACTCCATAAGGAGCAGATCCCATTTCTTCTAACCATCCTGCAACTTCGTTTTTAACCGTTTCACTTTGAGAGGCTATTTTAGCAATCCTTATTGGTATTCCAAACAATTCTTCAAACTCATCCCAAGATCCCCAGGAATGTCTTTTTAAAATAGTATATACCGCTGCTTTCTCTAATAGACCAACATGGTTATAGAATTGTGCGTAAAGTAAAATGTCGTTAATTTCAGAGAAGTCTATTCCCTTATTGGCATCTAAACTATAAAGCAATACTTTTTGCTCTGGTACCACCAAACCTCTAGGGATCAATGTTAGTTTCTTGATCTCACCTTTTGTGAATTCCTCTACCCAAAGTAAAGAGTACCCATAGTAGGTAGATTTATGAGCTTCCTCAATCAATAGATCAAACCATTCTTGTTCTTTGATGAATTCGGTGAGTTGATCATCTTTTACCCCGTCTATGGTAAAAATATAATCTTTATTGGTAGTTCTTAAGGTTCGGTTTTCAGTGATCCCTGTTAAATGGCCATCGAGCATAATATCATCATACAGTTCTTGCATTGGGTAGGTTCTCGGGGTTTCAGAATTATAAAGGGCAAACCTTGCAGCCGTCCAGTCATTCAATTCCTTTCTCCATAAACGCTTTTGCCTACGAATAACATCTACCATTAAATTAGTGACTTTCTTAATGTCTTGGGTGTTCTTACCGCTTAAGCTAACTTTATTTATAGCATTGCCCGATATATTAACGGTATTCCCTTTAACTGTACTCATATTCTTATTTTTTGAAAAGTTTGTTAAGTTCTTTGGTCAATTTCTTCCCTATCTGTTTGTTTAGATAGGCAGATTTTCCCATATATTGACGTTGAGGCATGTCATCTAATCCTTCATTATGTCTTTGTGCGTACGCTTTATAAGTGATAAACCGAACTTGCGATTTACTTCTCCTACCTTTAAAAGAGTTTTTAAGTTTGTCACCTCCAGTATTATGACCAACCAAAATGGCCCGGTCTTTATCCTTGCTTCCAAATCGATTTAAATTTCCTTTGGTACCAACCCTATTGGTTTTATATCTGGTAAGTCCTTTGGTTTTTCTTTTCTTCCATTTCTTTAATCCTGTATCTGTAAATCCTTGTTCTTTGAAGTTTTTAGAAATAAATTTCAACCCTTCAGATTCTACTATTCTTGGTAGCTTTTCGGGCATTACTCGCATCGCTTGATGCAGTAGTTTCTGAAGGTTCCTAATATCTTGAGACATTAAAAGTGGTTTCTATAGTTTTTACGTCCACCAAGCTTCATAAATTGAGAGCTTCCATCTGGAGTTCCATCCCCATCTGTATCAATTTCTTTTCTTGGTAGATCTGCTTCAATAGTTCCTTTGGCAATTTTCTCTAACCATCCCATTGCCTCAGCATACTTGTTCTCCAATTCTTGCGATACAGATTTGTTTCTTATTATGTATAAATCATAGATCATAAGGCTCTTTAAATGCTTCAATACTATTTTAGAGCGTTCTGTACCTTCAGCATTAAATATGGCATCCACATCATAATACTTATAGATATAGGACTTCATGAGATCCACATTCTCTTCAATTAGCTCATTCACAACAGTATCTTGATTATTGGTAATCAGATTTACTACTTGAATTGTGCTTACGGTTCTTAATTCTGATACTGTTAAAAACATGGATTAGTTATTTAGGGTTACTTTTTTAGAAGTGTATTTTGTTTTTAATGTTCGATAAAGCTTGGTTTCAAAACTCAACCGATAACTCATTATTCCTTTTATCTCTTGCTCTTCATCTTCCTCCTCATTTTGTTGAAGAGGAGTAAAATGTTCTCCATATATAAATTGGAGTTTATCTACAATGGCATCTATCAAGTCAATTTCATTCAATCCATCTTCAGGATCTTCTGTTTTATGATGTTGATCCATCCATCCATCCTTGCAATAAAAAAGTACATCTACTACACAATCTCCTTCTTGCTTATTTTGGGTCATGGTTCCCCAACGTATAGAGCCTATTCTAATAAATGCAGCTGTCCAATGTTGGTCACCAAATTGATTTCTGAAGAGATCTACCCATTCCAGTTCCGGGATTGTTTTTAGAACATCCTTCATCGCAACAAACAATTCTTTTCTTGGGGTCATACTCTACGCTTTTTTGTTCGTCTTCCAATCATCGGTTTTCCGCTTCCTTCCTCTTTAGAATACCCATAATAGGTTTGAGCATAACTTATAGCTCGCTCTAAAGTATCTGGCGCATCATCGTTGTTCTTTGTTCCCTTTTCAAAGGATAGGATTTGATCCATAAATTCATCATAATCCTTTCCTTCTAAAGAATCATCCCAAAACAAAATTTTACGGTGCAGCACGTTGGTAATGGTAGCTTCTATCCTGTTATGCTTATCTCCTTGTTGATGCATGGGAATTAGAATATCCGGGCAATTGTTGTCTTCAGCACATTGTAAGATCACTGGGGAATAAACTGCCAATTGTGCTGCCGTAGCATCATAAAAAGACAATGGGCTATAGCCTTTAATTTTATATTTAAAGATCCAGGAGAAATGTTTTTCCATAGCACTGTTAATAGCGCAACGTTGACAAAAAACCTCCAATACAGTTAATCGTAAACCTTGGACTCCAATTAGAGCTCCTGCTTTATAATCTCCATTACTGGTATAGGATAAATCCCAATGCACTATAAAGCCATCCCAATTTTCATTACCGTGGACTTTTCTTTTAATCATGTCCTTGGATTTGAAAAGCTTCCCTTCTTCTATTGGATTATTATAATCTTCCCGTTGTGATGTATAATAGTCGGTGTCAGCATTAACCCGATCAGTATCTTCTCTAGAATAACGCTCATCCCACATTGGATTACCATTCTTATCGGTAAGATTAACCGTGGAAACATGTAAATGCTTGGATTTTTCAAACTTTTTAAGCACGTAATCATTTATACCATCTTTTACAATGTAGTTTTGCGGAATGATCATTCTACCTCTCCTAAGATGAAAGGCTTTTTTAAGATCTCCCACAATCTTATCACCGTACTTTCTAACCATATCTTTGTTCTTGGCTTGATCTCGATCTTCAACATCATCAATAGACGCAAAATCAATTCTATCTGCACCAAATCTCAAACCTCTAAATGGTTGGTTTAGACCTAAAGCCTTAAAGTTTTTGCCGTCTGTGGTTTCAAATTGTCCATCTGCCCAATTTCCATAGCTCATTTGCAAACCAAAATCTTTAATAAATAGCTCGTTAGATTTTAGATGTACCTGAATGTCCTGTAATAGAATTTTTGACATTCCTTCATTTCTTCCAACCAACAGCGCAAAAT
>CAZWSP010000015.1:0-30510 GCA_964636585.1 uncultured Antarcticibacterium sp. | reverse complement strand
TAGGGATAATTATAACCATCATACCCAACCACATCAAAAGGATGCGTTGCATAAATCATGTCAAAAATTTCTCCTTGCTTTTTAACCTTGATCAAAAAGTCGCCTTTTTCATCATTGGTCTCTAATTCATACGGCTGACGTATATCTCGTTCGCAAAATGGCGAATGTTCCAAAAGTTGCCCGAACCAATTTCTATATCTTTTAGGGGTATAAATTGGTCTTCTAGATTCAACTATAAAAAGTCGGTTATTCTCATCATCAAAATCCAATTTATAGATCACTCCGCGAGGGATCAATAAATAATCTCCATATTTAAAATCGAGATTTCCCAAATGCGTTCTTAACTTTCCGCTTCCTTTATGAATAAAAAGAAGTTCATCTGCATCGGTATTTTTATAGAAATAATCGTCGGTAGATTGTTGAGGCGCCGCTAATGCAATATCTACATCGCTATTGGTAAGAACCACTTTTCTACTCTCCAAATAATCTGGATGAGGAATTACCTGAAATCCTCTAAATCTATAAGATTGTATATTGTTTTCTCGAGCAATTTTGGGCTTTACACTGTAACTCCCTTGAATTTCTTTTACCTGAGTTGGTCTATGTTCGTGATAAGAGTTAGAAGACATCCCATCGAAGCCTATAGTTCCAAAGAGTTGCTCATAATATAAACTTCCATCCGGCTTTTTAAATACCGTGTGGCGCTTATGTGGAATATTTCCGAGTTTATGATAAAAAGGCATGAGATCTCAAATTTTAGATTAAAAACTCTCATTAGTTGATCTTATCACCACTAAGTCGAATTTTATACGGAATTCAACAAATATCGATATTTTTTATCAAAATATTATTAAAGAAGCCTTAAAAGAAAACGTTTGAAATATAGCTTTTCAATTATTTGAAGTTAAATACCTTCCCCTATTTCCAATCCATTTTCTGTAATCTTATTGCATTAAGGATGGCTAAAAAAGCAACTCCAACATCGGCAAAAACCGCTTCCCACATTCCAGCCATTCCTACTGCGCCAAGCACTAAAACCACAGCTTTCACACCCATAGCCAAGCCAATGTTCTGCCAGATCACATTTTTGGTGGATTTACCAATATTAATGGCGGTTAGTATCTTGGAAATCTGATCTGTTTGTATCACCACATCTGCGGTTTCTATAGCAACATCGCTTCCTAAGGCACCCATAGCAATCCCCACATCGCTTACAGCTAGAACTGGAGCATCGTTAATACCATCTCCAACAAAGGCAACTTGCCTACCGAGTTGTTTTTTTAAATTTTCTACCTCATTCAATTTATCTTCTGGAAGCAAACCTCCCATAGCCTTTGTAATACCAAGCTGTTTTGCCACTTTTTGAGTAATGGAATCTTTATCACCAGAAAGCATGATTATCTCATTGATCCCCGCTTTTCTAAGCTTCAGCAAACTTTCATAAACATCTTCCTTTAATTCATCTGCAACGGTTAGATAACCAGAGTAATTCCCATCTATACTAAGCAAAACTACCGCATCTGCCTCCTCATTTATAGCTTTAGGAAAGTCAACATTAAACTGCTCTAGCAAGGCGGTATTTCCAACAAGTGTGCTTTTTCCGTTCACCGTACCAGTCAATCCTTTCCCAGAGATCTCCTTTACATCACTAACTTCAAAATGGCTGGTATCTTCGGCACTATCCACAATAGCTTTTGCAATTGGGTGTGTAGATTTTTTCTCTAGCGCAACTAAATAATCTAAAAATTCCTCTTTACTAATAGAATTAGGGTTTACCTCCTGAACCTTAAAAACACCTTTGGTCACCGTTCCGGTTTTATCCATTACCAAGGTATTTATCTTAACTATTTCGTCTAAAAATGAAGCTCCTTTAAATAGAATTCCTTTTTTTGAAGCAGCTCCCAATCCGCCGAAATATCCTAAAGGCACCGAGATCACCAAGGCACATGGACAAGAAACCACCAAAAAAATCAAGCCTCTATATAACCAATCTGAAAACACATAGTTTTCAACTATAAAATAGGGCGCAAGAATTAATAGAAGGGCAGAAAATACTACGAAGGGAGTATACACCTTGGCGAATCTTCTTATAAATAATTCAGTTTTTGCCTTTCTTGAGCTCGCATTTTGCACTAATTCGATTATTCTTGCAACCGAACTTTCTTTAAAGATCTTAGTCGTTTTTGCTTCAATTAATCCGTTCAAATTAATTGCTCCACTATAGATCGCTTCGCCTTTTCTTACTGTTGCCGGCTTGCTTTCCCCTGTTAGTGCAGAGGTATTCAATTCTGCTTTTTCTGAAATTAAAACTGCATCTAACGGAATTTTTTCTCCAGATTTTACTTGAATGATTTCCCCAACCTTCACTTCTTCCGGATGAACCTCAACATATTTATCATTTCTTAATACTGAAGCAATATTTGGCCGTACATCCAACAAAGCTTTAATATTGGTCTTTGCATTTCGAACTGCTGCCTCTTGGAATAATTCTCCAACCGCATAAAACAACATCACCGCAACTCCTTCAGGATATTCTCCAATAGCAAAAGCACCAATAGTAGCGATGGACATTAAGAAGAATTCAGTAAAAAAACTGCCTTTTAAAATATTTTTAATCCCAAGAAGCACTACTGGATAACCAACAGGAATATAGGCCACGAGATACCAAGCTAACCTGATCCAGCCATTAAAAAAACTAACATCCATAAAATTATCGATGATCATTCCAGTCACCAGCATCACAAAACTGAAGATTGCCGGAGCGTATATTTGTAATTTAGATTTTACAGATTGGGTTTCGCACATTTCACAACCATCGTGACCATGATCATCTACTGCGACTTCTTTATTTGACATATAAGCTGAGTTTTCACAAAAATACAGACTTAAAGTCTGCAACAAAAGTGCATTAATTCAAATTGCATTTTTCGCAAATACCTTTAACTACCAGATTAACATCTTCGGCTAAATAACCTTCAGGTAAATTAATATGTGGGATCTTATGATTGGTTAGACAAACTGTTTCGCCACATTTATTACAATGGAAATGCAAATGCAGATCTGTATCTACCTCACAATTGCAATTTTCCTCACACAATGCAAATTTGTTCACCCCAGAACCATCGTCTATTCTATGAACTACACCGTGCTCCTCAAAAGTTTTTAGAGTTCTGTATAAAGTGGTGCGCTCAAATTTATCGAACGCTTGCTCCATATCGGTAAGACTCGTGGCCACTTGCTGTTTTTCCAGATATTTAAACGTAAGGATTCTCATGGCTGTGGGCCTTATTTTTTTAGCCTCGAGAAAATCTTCAATATTTTGTGTCATTTGATAGCTTTTTTAATGTCCGTGACCTCCTCCATCATCTTTATTTTTAGCAGTGGCCAATAGTGTATTCGCATCTTTCACTACTATTCCAATCTCGCTAAAATCAATTTTATTTTCTACGTCACTAATCTGAATAATTCCAGCTTCAGAGGTCCCCGTAATTACCTCCATCATTTCAAAGTTATGCTTTTCAATTCCATCTTCTTTAATTACACCTTTACTTATAAAAATATAATTCTTAGAATTAAATCGTACCACCGCATCTTCCGGAAGTGTGTAACTATCAGAATTCCCTGTCTCAATCCTTGCATTTACGAACATCCCTGGCCACAAATCTTCATAATCTTTAATTAAATGCCCGTGCACTGTAATACTTCTATCTTCACGAACTCCACTTCCTATTAAATACACTTCGGCTTCTTTCCAACTTTCTGGTTTATTGGCTAAACTAAATCTTATTCTTTGACCATTTTTTACTTTGTTTATATCACTTTCGTACACCGTTAGCTCAACATGAAGATCTTTGGCGTCTGTAACGTCCATAACTATATCTTCTGGGCCAACAAATTTCCCAATATTGCTAAATACTTCCCGAACTTGTCCGGTAACTGGCGAATAAATGTTCACTGTCGAACTTACTTTACCTGTTTTCAAGGTCTTCAAATTCACTCCTATTAAACGCAATTTTGCCTCCATGGCATTGATTTGCGCTATATTAGAATTATAAGAACTTTTAGCTTGTTGATATACTTTTGCTGAAGAAACCTCCTCTTTATAAAGTATTTCCTGGCGTTCAAAATCTGTTTTTAGATATTCTCCTTCTGCCAAGGTTTCTAAATATTGTTGTTGAATATCTATAAACATCGGGTTTTCTATGACAGCCAATAACTGCCCTTTTTTAACCTTAGTTCCGGGAAGCATTTCTGTATATTTTAAAAATCCGCCATAAGGGATATTTATAGAAATGTTTCCTTGCGGCGGAACATCTATAATTCCATTCACGCTAATCTCACTTCCTAAAGACCGCATCTCTGCTTTTCCTATTTCGATCTCGGTGTTTTTTAACTGCTCGTTCGTTAATTCAATATGATTTTCTTCTTCTGAATGTTCTTCAGTTTTTTCCTCGGTTTTTTCTTCTGAAGAAGTTTCCCCACAACTCCACATAGAGATGAAAAGAATTGCTAAAGCTAATTTTGATACTATATTTTTCATTTCGATGCTTTTATTGTTGGTTTCCGGTAATAAATTCTAACTCTGTTTTTGTTTGGTAAAATTGATTGACGATCTCCAAATAATCCAACTCAATTTTTGCAGCTCTATCCAAACTTTGGATATATTCTACATAACCAATTTCTCCTTCCTTAAAAGCTCTTTGAGCCTGTTTAAAAATAAGTTTTGCCTGCGGAATCGCATTTTCATTATACGACTTAAGACTCGATTCTAGCTGCGCTAATTTTTCCTTTAAGGTTAAAAAATGAGCGTTCATCTCATTATTTATTGCCTTATATGTAGCTTCCTTTTCTTTTATCTTTAAACCTTCAGCTTTAACTTTAGAGAATTGTGGTTTTGCCCAGATGGGTATCGCAATTCCGAATAATACTCCAGAAAACCTATCTGAAGAATTAAACATTACCCGATCTCCATCTAAATTTTGTCCCGGACCATTCGAAGATTGGTTAAAATATCCAATTGTAAGATCGGGTAAGAGTTTTGCCCGCTCAACTTTCTGCTCTAATTGTGACATTTCTATCTGTTGCTCGAAATAAGCCAGCTTTGGGTTGTTCATTGAATCTTTTTGAGACATTGCTTGCTCTTCTAAAAATTGAAATGGAATTAAAGCAACATCTATAAGGGAATCGGCATTCAACAATTGTTGTAATTCTCTTTGCTGCCTCCTAATTGCAACTTGATTTTCCTCTTGTTGCACTTCAATTTCTGCAACTCTCGAGCTTGCCGTAGCGCGTTCCAAAATATTGCTTTCTCCAGTCTTATATCTTAGCTCTGCCGCTCTATTAAAATTTGAATAGATGCTATCTTGTTTTGAATAAAGCGCTTTTCTACCTTTTTCAATTAAAAGCATATAATAAGCGGACTTTACATGAGCGACAAGTTCGTTTTTGGATTGAGCTTCGAAAATTTCACTGCTTTTTACTTCAGCTTTATTCAATTTAGATCTATTTAAATAGACAGTAGGAAATTCAAATCGTTGACTTACGCTAAGTCGGAGATCATTATCATAAATACTATTATTTTGACCATACTCCCCATTAAATTCAGTTTTAGGGAGATTCCAAGAATTGCCTGCCAAAGCTTCGTTTTGTTTAGTTTTAAATTTAGCCGCCTGCAATTCTGGATTATTTTGAATTGCTTCAGAAATTAATTCGTCTAAAGAAGAAAATGTTTTTACAGGATCTTTTTCCTGAGAAAAGCCAACATTACTGAATCCTAGTGCAAATACAACCAATAAGATCGCTGCTTTTGGTGTTCTTCTCCACCCTTTTTCAAAATAATAGTACAACACAGGAAGGACAATTAAAGTAAGCAAGGTTGCTGAAATTAAACCTCCAATAACCACGGTTGCCAAAGGGCGTTGTACCTCGGCTCCAGAAGAACCAGACAGTGCCATTGGTAGAAATCCTAGTGAAGCTACAGATGCTGTCATGATTACCGGACGCAAACGAGTTGCAGTACCTTGATAAACTCTTTTAAAAACATCGGTTATTCCATCTTCTTTAAGTCGGTTGAACTCAGCTATTAGTACAATTCCATTTAATACCGCTACCCCAAAAAGCGCAATAAAACCAACTCCTGCAGAGATACTAAAAGGAAGATCTCTCACATAAAGCGCAAACACACCACCTATCGCGGAAAGTGGAATTGCGGTAAAGATTAATATGCCTTGTTTTATAGATCCAAAAGTGAAATACAACAAAATAAATATGAGTAATAAAGCCAATGGTACTGCATAACTCAGTCTTTTTGTGGCTTCCTGAAGATTTTCGAATTGTCCTCCATACCCAACAGTGTAGCCAGGAGCAAAATTTATTTCGGCATCTATTTTAGCACTTATTTCCTCTACAACGCTTTCTACATCTCTATTTCTAACATTAAAAGCCACTACAATTCTTCTATGCGTATCATCTCGCTGGATCTGATAAGGACCGTCTTCTATAAGCACTTCTGCAACCAGATTTAAAGGAATTTGCCTGCCATCGGGTGTGGACAAATATAAATTCTGAACACTTTCCAGGTCGTTCCTGTTTTGCTTATCTAATCTCACAACCATATCAAATCTTCTGTCACCCTCATATACCAATCCTGCAGAAGCTCCAGCAAAGGCCGTTTGAATACTTTGATTTACATCTCTAATATTTAGCCCATATTTAGCTATCTGGTCTCTTTTAAAATTGATAGCGATTTGTGCTACTCCGGTTACTTCTTCAATATAAATATCTGTAGCACCTTCCACTTGTTCAGCAATATTCCCAACTTGGCGGGCATAATCTGAAAGTTCATCTAGATCTTCCCCATAGATCTTAATAGCAACATCCTGCCTAACTCCAGTCATTAATTCGTTAAACCTCATTTGTATTGGTTGTTGAAAACCAAAAGTAACGCCTGGGATCACTTCTAAAGCTTCACTCATTTTATCTGCCAGCTCTTCCCGAGAGGATGCAGATGTCCAATCGTCCTTATCTTTTAAAATGATCATAAGATCGGCAGCTTCAATAGGCATGGGATCTGTAGGGATCTCCCCAGATCCAATCTTAGCTACTACTTGTTCTACTTCCGGGAAATTGTCTAATAAGATCTTTTCAGCCTTCGTGGTGGCAGCAATAGTATTATTTAAGGAACTTCCCGTAATTACACGAGTTTCTACTGCAAAATCTCCTTCTTCTAAGGTTGGAATAAATTCTCCTCCCATGTTCAGAAAAACAAGCAAAGCAACTACGAACAAACCTAAAGTGATTACTAAAACTCCTATTCTAAAATTCATTGCTCGCTTTATCATGGGAGAATACATTCTATTGAAAAAAGCCATGATCTTGTCTGAAATATTTGGTTTATGCGTTGTGTTCTTGCTTAATACCAAGGCAGACATCATTGGCACATAGGTTAATGATAAAATGAACGCTCCTAAAATGGCAAAACTCACGGTTTGTGCCATGGGTCCGAACATCTTTCCTTCGGTACCTACCAGCGCTAATATTGGGAGATATACAATAAGGATAATTATTTCTCCAAACGCAGCAGAGGTTCTAATTTTACTAGCAGATTGATACACTTCTTCGTCCATTTCTTGCTGGGTGAGCTTCCTTGTTAATTTCAGGGCTCCTAAATGAAAAAGCGTAGCTTCAACTATAATCACGGCTCCGTCTACGATCAATCCAAAATCGATAGCCCCCAAACTCATAAGATTTGCTGAAACACCAAACACGTGCATCATTCCAAAGGCAAAAAGCAAGGATAGAGGAATAACTGAAGCTGTGATTAATCCCGCTCTTAAATTTCCTAATAAGAGCAATAAAATGAAGATCACAATAAGAGCTCCTTCTACTAAATTTGTGGTTACCGTGCTGGTTGCTTTATTTACCAGTTTTGTTCTATCTAGAAATGGCTCTACAACAACTCCTTCTGGAAGTGTCTTCCTGATCTCCTCCATTTTAAGTTTGACGCTTTTTATAACTTCCGCCGAATTTGCTCCTTTTAGCATCATTACGATAGCACTTACTACTTCTCCTTGTCCGTTTCTAGTTGTAGCACCATACCTTACTGCATTTCCAATTTGAACTTTGGCTACATCTTTAATCAACACCGGACTCCCACTGGAATTGTTCTTCACAACAATATTTCTGATATCTTCCAGGGAACCAACCAAACCTTCACTTCTAATAAATAAGGCATTATTTCCTTTTTCGATATAAGCACCACCAGTGTTTTCATTATTGGTTTCCAAAGCTTTAAAAATTTCACTTACAGAAACATTCATAGCATTTAAAAGGTCTGGAGCTATTGCAATTTCATATTGCTTTAAGTGCCCTCCAAAACTACTAACATCTGCAACTCCCGGAGTACCTAATAACTGACGTCTAATTATCCAATCTTGGATAGTCCTTAATTCTCGATCGTTAAATTTATCTTCATAACCTTCTTTGGTGGTGATCACATATTGATATATTTCACCAAGCCCTGTGGAAAGTGGAGCAATTCCAGGTTTTCCTGCGGAAGATGGGATTTGTGATTGGGCTTCGGTAAGCCTTTCATTTACTTGTTGCCTAGCCCAATAAACATCTGTTTTCTCTTTAAAAACAATGGTAACTACAGATAACCCAAATCTTGAAAAGGAACGAATTTCCTCGATATCTGGAATCGTTGCCATGGTAATTTCTATAGGGAATGTAATTAGCCTTTCTACTTCTACCGCAGCTAAATTTGGAGAAGAGGTTATTACTTGTACTTGATTATTGGTTATATCCGGCACGGCATCTACCGGCAACTGTTTTAAGGAATATGCTCCCCAAATTATGAGACCGAATGTGAGCAAGCCGATCACCAATTTATTGGTAATTGAAAATTTTATAATACTGTTAAGCATAACTAAACTGAGAAATTAATTGAAATGAAGAAATGAAGAATGTGGTTTTCTCAAGCTATATAAGTTTTAGCATCAACAACTGTTCTGCTTCAAAACTATATACTTAAAAACCTTATGAGAATCTATCCTTGTGGAGGCTGAAAAGGAGAATCTAAGAATTCTGAAAAGAGTTCAGAATTATAAAATGAATATTGACGCTTTAACTCTGCAATCTCAGGCGAGATCACAAAGTCTATTTGTAAAGATTGAAAAACCAAAGAATGTGAACAACAATGATGACTGCCTTGAAAAGGCAATTCTTCATGATCTGAAGTATCATGATGTTCCTGAGAACCATCAAAAGTAAAATAATCTTCTTCTAAAAATTCCATGAAAGAGTCTCCAAAGACCTCATTATGTTCTTCATAATGGTCTAAAAGATTAGAGATCTTGGGTAATTCACAACATAAATCCATAGTAAGACCAAATCCTTGAAGAAGGAAAAGAAAAGTAAGGAATATGGAAGTGATTAAATTCATTTAAAAGCAAAAATACGGGTTTTTTATTGCAACTGCATTTCATTTAAAACCAAAAACCAACACTAAAGAACCATTCGTTTTTTTGGATCTCTGGGGAATACGAATATTTAACTTCTATAGGCCCTAAAAAGGTTTCAAGTCCGTAACCCAACGCATAGCCTGTGTAATCTGGCGATGAAATCCAGTTTCCAGAGGAATATAGCCCGTTCGCTGCATTTGCGAAATTTGCACTAACAGTTATATGATTGTTTCTAAAGATCTCATAATCCAGTTCGATCATTCCTTTTATATAACTATCTCCCGAAATGCTAATATAATCGTACCCAAAAAAGGGAATAAAATTATTGATGAATTCATTTCCATAACCGCCTAAAAAGAAATCTAAAGAATTAGTAGAATCTGTACCTATTCTAAAACCTGTTTCTGAAGAGATCCTAGTTGTAAATTTGCGTAATGGTGAAAACACATAGCCCACGGTACCTTTAGCAATAGAGAACTCTTTAAAATTCTCATTATAATCTGAAGAGAACAAATACAAATGAAAGTCACCATCAAAATACACGCCTTTGGAAGGGAAGTATTTATCGTCGAAGCTATCCAACTTCACATATCCAAAAGCGCTATAAAAATTGCTTTTTTCGAAAATTCCATCAAAATCACCCGGCGCGGTAGAATTGCCTAACGTTTCTGTATTTATTTTCAGGAACTTTTGCTCTAATCCCATTCCAAAGGAAATTACCTGTCTAAATTGTGTTTCTACATAGAATTGATTGGTAATATCTTGATAATCTACAGCCAATTTATTGATGCCTATTCCATCAACATCTGCAGAATTATTTACAAAATCGAATGGAATTCCTTTGTTAAAGGCATTGTATCTAGATTTAATGCCCACGCTCCAATAATACCCTTTGTCTATATAATACTGAAAATTATATCTGAAATTATCTCCTAAAATCACATCTAAGGAAGCAACATCATTAGTGAATAAAGTACTTTTTTTGGTGAGGTTAATTAGGGCTGCACTTTTATAAAGATTGTCATAATGAATTGCCAGACGTAAAAAGGTTTTATTCTGACTTTCCTCCAGCTGAAGCGCTAAATTATAATTGCCATCTGTTTGAGTGATGTTATAATTTATTCTATTGAAATTTCCGGTTGCAGACAACTTATTAATTCCCACATTAAGATCTTCAAGCGTATACTTATCATTGGTCTTTAAATTCAATTTCCCTAAAACATAGGCTCTAGGATAGCTATTATTTCCTTGTATAGAAAGCGACCGGATATTAATCCCTGAAATTGGATTAATGTGTTTTCTAGGTTCTGCTTTTTCCTTTTGATTTTCTGCAATTAGCTTCAGATCATTTAATCTTGCTCGCGCAGCAACTTCCCCAGAATCTATTATCGCGGTTCCTTTTTCAAAAGAGAGCACACTAAACTCGGTGATATCTGGCTTTATATAAACATCGGTAAGTTCCATGTTCTCCTTCATATGCCGGATGGTTCTAAAATTGCTTATTTGCGTAAGAATTTCAAAAACACTTTTTAAATGTTTTCTATCCACCAAACTGTCTTGAACATCTACCCCAATAACTATCTCAGCTCCTCTTTTTCTTAACTCGGCCACCGGATAATTATTTACCACGCCACCATCTGTTAAGATCTTATCATCTATCATTACTGGACTAAATACCGAAGGGATCGCTCCACTGGCAGAAACCGCCTTAGCAAGAGAACCTTTGTCTAAAATCACTTGTTCTCCGGTTTCAATATTTGCTGCGATACAGAAAAAAGGAATCGGAAGTTCACTAAAATCGTTCACTCCACCTAAATGAAGCGTAAGCTGAGAAATAAGATTGTAGATGTTCTGACCTTTAGAAAGACCGGAAGGAAAGGAGATCTTAAAATTATTGAAGGGTAAGGTTAAAGCATATTTTTCGGTATCCTCTTTTTCGTAAAAGGTTTTAGAACTTCTAGGTATTTCATCCTGAATTAACAGATTGAAATTGATCTCATGAAAAATAGAATCTAACTGATGCGCAGAATAACCTGAAGCATATAAGGCTCCAATTATAGCACCCATACTACTCCCGCCAATATAATCTATCTTGATGCCTGCTTCTTCAATTACCTTAAGCGCACCAATATGCGCCAAGCCTTTTGCGCCACCCCCACTTAAGACCAAACCTACCTTAGCATCCTCCTTCTTTTCTTGACTAAAAGCGAAGCTGCCAATTAGAAAAAGAAGTAAGAGCAGATAGTTTTTCATTTATTCGGTATGATAATTACTAAAAATTATTTTTGCCTTAGAAAGTCCTATAACGGGCGCTAATTCCTCTAAGGTAGCTTCTTTTACTCTTTTTAGAGATCTAAAGTGCTTCAAAAGTTCTATAACGGTCTTATCTCCAATCCCTACAATAGATTCTAATTCGGTATTTAAAGCTTCGCTGCTTCGTTTATTTCTATGGAAAGTGATCCCAAATCTGTGGGCTTCATTCCGCAATTGCTGAATTATTTTTAAGGTTTCAGATTTCTTATCTAGGTATAACGGAATGGAATCTCCAGGATAATAAAGCTCTTCTAGCCTCTTTGCAATTCCAATGATCGCTATTTTTCCTCTTAATCCTAGATCTTCCAAGGCTTTTAATCCTGAAGATAATTGTCCTTTCCCACCATCCACAATAATTAATTGCGGCAATGGTTCTCCTTCATTCAATAAGCGTTTGTATCTTCTAAAAACAACCTCTTCCATAGAAGCAAAATCGTCTGGACCTTCTACCGTCTTTATATTGAATTTACGATAATCTTTTTTACTTGGTTTTCCGTTCTTAAAAACCACACATGCCGCCACCGGATTGGTTCCTTGAATGTTTGAGTTATCGAAACACTCTATATGTCTCGGCTCTACACTCAACCGCAGATCTTCTTTCATCTGGGCCATGATCCTGTTAACATGCCTGTCTGGATCTACAATTTTCATCTGTTTGAACTGCTCTTGCCTAAAATAACGGGCATTTCTGTGAGACATATCTATAATGCTCTTTTTGTCTCCTAGCTTCGGAACTGTGATCGTAATTTCTTCTCCAACATCTACTTTAAATGGCACATAGATCTCTTTAGACATCGAATTAAATCGCTGGCGGATCTCTATAATACCCAGCTCCAGCAATTCCTTATCGGTTTCATCCAGTTTTTTCTTCATCTCTATGGTATGAGACCTGATAATTGCCCCATGGGAGATCTGTAAGAAATTCACATAACCATAACCTTCGTCGCTTACTACAGAGAACACATCTACATTGTTGATCTTAGGATTTACAACGGTAGATTTAGACTGATAATTCTCTAAAACATAGATCTTTTCTTTGATGCGTTGTGCATCTTCAAATTCCATCTTTTCTGCATGTTCCTTCATTTGCTGATGAAATAATTGCAAGGATTCTTTAAAATTACCTTTTACAATATTTCGAATAGCTTCTATATTCTCATTATATACTTTTTCCGCCTGCAAGCCTTCACAGGGACCTTTACAATTTCCGAGATGATATTCCAAACAAACCTTATACTTTCCATTTCTAATCTTTTCCTCGGCCAGATCATAATTACAGGTTCGTAATTGATACAATCCTTTTATAAGATCCAACAAAGTATTCACCGTTTTAAAACTGGTAAATGGGCCATAGTATTCACTTCCATCCTTGATCAATCTTCTAGTGGGAAAAACTCGCGGAAAGCGTTCATTTTTAATACAGATCCAAGGATAAGTTTTATCATCCTTAAGCATCACATTAAATCTAGGTTGATGCTTTTTTATAAGGTTATTCTCTAATAGCAACGCATCGGTTTCCGAAGAAACCACAATATGTTTTATATCGTGAATCTTCTTCACCATCACCCCAATTCGATGACTATCATGAGACTTATTGAAGTAAGAAGTTACTCGCTTTTTGAGATTTTTCGCTTTCCCAACATATAAGATACGTCCGTTCTTATCGTAGTATTGGTAAACTCCGGGACTATCCGGAAGGGTTTGTAATTGTATGTTTAGGGGAGTAGTTTCCATTTTCCCAAATATATTACTTATTCCCCGGAGCAGTAAAATTTGAGCTGGAAGCAAATGTTAAATTTTTCTAACCTTATTTAAGGTGAATTAATTCAAAATTGAACTGTACCAGATTGCCGGATTCTCCACTCTCTTTGCGCTTAGTATTATCCCTGAAACTCAAAATTGATTTCACTATCTTGCAACTATGGAAAAACAAGTAATTGGCCGATTTGATAAAGCAGATTTTCCCATGCTAAAAATGGAAGAGATCGCGATAAAAATTGACACAGGCGCTTACACTTCTTCAATCCACTGTAATAATATTAGAGAGGAAGAAGATGCCTTGCATTGTACTTTTTTAGATGAAGAACATCCTTTATACAATGGAAAAGAGATCATTTTCAAGGATTATGATATTGTTTTTGTGAAGAGCAGTAATGGGATTATTCAGAAGCGATTTCAGGTGCAATCCACCATTAAAATTTTTAATAAACTGTATAAAATTTCACTTTCTTTGTCTGCCCGTCAAGAAATGCGATATCCGGTTTTGATTGGGCGAAAATTTCTCACCAAAAAATTCATTGTAGATCCTGAGTTGATCGATGTCTCTTATAATTTTAAAGTAAATGAACATAAAAATTCTGTCAAGAAATAGCAGTCTTTATTCCACTAGACGTCTTGTTGAAGCAGCCAGAATGAGGGATCATCAAGTAGAGGTAATAGATCCTCTTAAATGTGACCTTATTATAGAAAAAAGAAAACCATCTATTTATTATAAAGGAAGGGTGCTGGAACATACAGATGCCGTTATACCAAGAATTGGTGCCTCAGTAACTTTTTATGGAACTGCAGTGGTTAGACAATTCGAGATGAATGCTGTTTTTTGTACCACAGGATCACAATCTTTAATGAGAAGCCGCGATAAACTTAGAAGTCTTCAAATATTATCCCGAGCACGTCTTGGATTACCAAAAACCATATTTACAAATTACTCCAAAGACGTTGGAGAAGTTATAGATCACGTTGGTGGTGCACCTTTAATTATTAAATTGTTAGAAGGAACTCAAGGTTTAGGAGTTGTTCTTGCTGAAACAAGAAATGCAGCAGAATCTGTTATTGAAGCTTTTAACGGATTACAAGCACGAGTGATCGTTCAAGAATTTATTAAAGAAGCCGGCGGAGCAGATATTCGCGCATTGGTAGTAGATGGTCAAGTTGTTGGCGCAATGAAACGCCAGGGAAAAGAGGGCGAGTTTAGATCTAATTTACATCGCGGCGGATCTGCAAGTGTAATAGAACTAACAGATGAAGAAGAAGCAGCTGCAATAAAAGCTGCAAAAGCAATGGGGCTTGGAGTTGCAGGTGTAGATATGTTGCAAAGTTCCCGCGGACCGCTTATTTTAGAAGTAAATTCTTCTCCAGGATTGGAAGGTATAGAAGCCGCAACTGGAAAAGATATTGCAAAATCTATTATTAGATATATAGAAAGACACACATAATTATGGCGCATATTAACAAGAGCAATGTTTTAGAGATCTTAGGTAAGAAAATCTTGCCTGGCCAAGGAGCTGTTATCAACCTAAACATGGCGAAGTTGTACACCACAACTTCTGTAGAAGTTCCTGTTATTATAGAAAGATCTAAAAAACCCGGTCCTGTAATTCTAATTACAGCCGGAATTCATGGAGATGAAATAAATGGTGTAGAGATCGTTCGGCAGCTAATTTCAAAAAACATCAATAAACCGGTAATAGGAACCGTGATCTGTATTCCGGTGGTAAACGTGTTCGGATTCTTAAATGTTTCGAGAGAATTTCCAGATGGAAGAGATCTTAACCGAGTATTTCCTGGAACAAAAAATGGCTCTTTAGCCAGCAGATTCGCCTATCAGTTCGTTCAAAAAATACTGCCTGTTGCAGATTTTTGTATAGACTTTCATACTGGTGGTGCCAGCAGATTTAATGTTGCACAAATACGCATTGCAAAGGATGATGAGGTTGGGATGAAATATGCCAAGATCTTTAATGCTCCTTTTACTTTTTATTCTAAAACCATCACCAAATCCTATAGAGAAACTTGCAGACGTTTAGGTAAAACGGTTTTATTGTTTGAAGGCGGTAAATCTATGGATAGCAATAAAGAAATTGCCAAGCACGGGGTAGATGGAACCATGAGAATTTTGAAGCACCTAAAAATGCTGAAGCCAAGGTTTGAATGTCCAGAATCGCCATTAGATAGTATTCTAATAGAAAACAGTTCTTGGATGCGCGCCAAGTATAGCGGCCTATTACACATAAAAGTGATCTGCGGAAAGCATGTTGAAAAAGGAGAATATATTGCCACGATTACAGATCCTTACGGGAAGTTCAGGCATAAAGTAATTGCCACACATACCGGATACATCATCAATGTAAACGAATCTCCAATCGTATATCAAGGAGATGCTATTTTTCATATTTCCTTACCAGCCAGAGTTCCTAATGAAGAATAAGCTTCGGAAAAAATATCAGACTTTAAGAAATGAACTTTCAGCAGAAAGGCAAGAAGAACTCAGCTTAGAAATAGCAAATCAAGTATTAAAATTACCTATTTGGGATTTCGAATTCTATCATCTTTTTTTAAGTATTTCAGAAAAAAAAGAAATAGATACAGAACCAATACTTCATATTTTACAAGGCAAGGATAAAAATGTAGTCCTTTCTAAAAGCGATTTTTCAACAAGAAAACTCACTAATTATCTGCTTACAGATACTACCGTTATACGCAAAAATGAATGGCATATTCCAGAACCTGTTTCTGGTATAGAAATTCCTTCGGAAAGTATTGAAGTTGTCTTTGTTCCGCTACTAGCTTTTGATAAAAATGGCCATAGATTAGGCTACGGAAAAGGCTTTTACGACATCTTTTTGGCATCATGCAAACCTGAAGTAATTAAGGTAGGAGTTTCTTATTTTGAAGCTGAAGAAGCAATTCCTGAATTAGAGAGTAGCGATGTTGCGATGAACTACTGCGTAACACCCCATAAAATATATAATTTTAAAAAATAAGCAGCTATATTTGCTTTACTTTTAACATTGACTTACATTTAATCTACCTATTCAAAATAATTGATGCTCAACGACCTTCAGCTAAATAGTATTTTAGAAGATTTTGACATTGCCTATTGGAAAATCAATCTTCTTACAAAAGAAATTACCTGGTCTGAACATTTTGAAGCCCTGGTAGGGGAAGTGCCTACTAACGAACCTCTTTTCGAATACTTTATAAACTACATCCTTCATAAAGATTACCGTTATGATTATCGAGTAGCTTTCGAAAATCTTACAACAGGTTCCGAAGATCTTAATCAAGAAATTAGAATAAAGCTTAAAAACGATAAATTTAGATGGTTCGAGTGCCGTAATCTAAAAAGCAAGGACAGCAACAATGAAACTGCAGTGCTGCTTTTCGTGAACATTCACCAATCTAAAAGAGACCAATACACCATAGAAGAAAATTTCTTCTATTACCGAGAAACGGCAGAAATGACCACGACCGGAGGTTGGTATATCGATATAAAAACCCATGCAATATATTGGGATGATGTTACCAAAAAGATCTTGGATTGCCCGAAAGATTTTAATCCAGATTACGAGAAAAGGCTTCAGTTCTATGCCTTGGAGCATCAGGAAAAAGCCAATTCTATCTTTGAAAAATGTGAAAAGTACGGGATTCCTTTCCGCACAGAATTAAAAATGGCTTCTCTTTACGGCAGAGAGTTCTGGGTACAAGTTACCGGAAAACCTGTGTATAATGATGAACAGGAAATAATTGGTATTCGCGGAGTGCTTCAGAATATAGACGAAAATAAAAGCAATGAGCTTAATCTTCAGAATTCATTAGACATTATTGCGGCACAAAACTCCAGATTATTCAACTTTGCCCATGTGGTTTCACATAATTTACGCTCCCACAGCAGTAACTTAAGTTTGGTGGTTCAGCTTTTAAATGAAGCTAAAAATGCCCAAGATAAATTAGATCTTTTGGATAATGTAGAAGACATTTCTGAAAATCTAGATGTAGCCATTTCCAGACTAAATGATATGGTTGCACACCAAAATTTACTTACCAAAGAGCGCACAAATGTTTCATTCAAGCAATCTTTAGATATGGTAATATCGTCGGTTTCTTCCTTAATTAATAGAGAAAGCGCGAAAATTATCTCTGAATTTAAGGCATTAAAAGAAATTCAATATATTCCTGAATATTTGGAAAGTATTTTACTAAATTTAATCACTAATGCTATTCGCTATAAGCAACCTGGAAGAGTCCCTGTTATTTTTATACAGACCTACTCTGTTAACGACCAGAATTTTATGGAGATAAGCGATAATGGAATTGGTATCGATCTGGATCAATACGGCGATAAAATGTTTGGCATGTACAAAACATTTCATAGAAATCCAGATGCTAAAGGAATTGGGTTGTTTATCACTAAAAATCAGGTGGAAACTATGGGAGGGTCTATTTCTGTTACTAGTACCGTTAATATTGGTACCACTTTTAAAATTAAATTCTAGATCTATATGGGGCAAAAAATGGAGCTAGCGTGTATTATTGATGATGATAAGATATACGTGAACTTAGTAAGAAAAATCATCGAAATTAAAAAATTATCTGAGAATCTATTGATCTTCAAAAATGGTTTGGAGGCTTTAGAATATTTCAAAATTATCCTCACAAACATGTCTGAAGAGAAATTACCAGACATCATTTTCCTAGATCTTAACATGCCCGTAATGGACGGTTGGGAATTTTTAGGTGAATTTATTAAGATAAAAAATCAGTTCGATAAGAAAATCACCCTTTATGTGGTGTCCTCTTCTATAGATCCTAGAGATCTAGAAAGAGCAAAATCTTTCAATCTTGTTACAGATTATTTGATCAAACCTATAGAGTTAAAGAAGTTCGAGAAGATCTTCGATCGTGTTGCCTAAGAAAAGTATTATTCCTCATATCCCTTTTTCGGGAATGCTTTCTTATTAAAAACCAACAACAGCCCTACCCCAACACTTATTGCAGTATCTGCAACATTAAATACCGGATCGAAGAACGAAAATTGTTCTCCACCCCAAATTGGGATCCAGTTTGGTAATATTCCATCATATAACGGGAAATAAAGCATATCTACTACTTTTCCGTGGAAAATAGTTCCATAGCCTCCGCTTTCAGGAAAAAGCTGCGCTACGTGACCATAACTATCGTCGAATATAATTCCGTAGAAAACAGAATCTATAATATTTCCAAAGGCTCCAGCAAAAATACATGCAATTGCAGCTATTAAAACTCGTGACCCGTTATTTCTAACCGAATCCCAAAGCCAATATCCAATTCCAACTATTGCTCCTAGTCTAAATAAAGTAAGTAATAACTTTCCATATTCTCCAGGGATCTTTGCACCCCAGGCCATTCCTTCATTTTCTACGAACAAGATCCTAAACCAACCAATTACATCTACCTCTTCTCCTAAAATGAAGTTAGTTTTCACATAGAACTTAGAGATCTGGTCTATTAATAAGATAACAATTATAAGGAGCGTCGCTTTTTTTAAAGACATGAATAGTTAGAATTAAATCGGCTCAAAAATACTAATATTATTTAGTTTTCCACCACCCGAATATCTCCATTGATGGAAGTAGCGTGTATTTGATGAATTCCAGGAAAATCTGGGGGAAGGCTGAGTGTGCCGTTTCTGGAACTTGCTACAACGGTTGCATCTGTAGTTTCAATGTTAATTGCACCATTAAATGTATTAATTAGCGCATTTCCTAAAAATGAAGTTATGTTGCAATGCCCGGAATTTAATTGAACTTGTAGGTATTTATAGGTCCCTGCAGCTTCTACTGAAGCTATATTAGAATTTATATAAACCTGCATTCCTGCTGGAATTTCCATTGAGACCTCCAAAGCAAAAACTTTATGCGCACTTAATTTATCGAAGCCGCTTTGCAAGATTTCTCTAAATTGGGAAGTGATGTATAAAACATCTTTTTTCTGGTCTAGATCTATTGAAATATCGTTATAATACTCGCCCGCTGCATGTGTTGTAATTTTAATCTGATCTCCAGAAACCGTTTTTAAGTTGATCTTAAAAACCTCATCGGTGTCTATATTTATCTGACTAATCCCGTTGGCACTTATAAGCTGCGAAGTATCCTTCTGGGCAAATCCAGAAATGGAAATAACAAACAAGAGTATACTTATATAGATCTTCATGAGCTTGTTTATACAAAAAACGCTCCACGCTGAAGGTTACTTCGGCTGGAGCGCTAAAATTTTATTATTAAAATTACAACCTAACGTTGCAAGTTCTTAGCTTCAATACTTAAAGTTGCATGTGGAACTAATTTAAGACGTTCCTTAGCGATCAATTTGCCCGTTACTCTACAAATCCCGTAAGTTTTGCTTTCTATACGTACAAGGGCGTTCTTCAGGTCTCTTATAAATTTTTCTTGTCTAATGGCAAGTTGTGAATTAGCTTCCTTACTCAAAGTTTCACTTCCATCTTCAAAAGCCTTAAAGGTTGGAGAAGTATCTTCAGTTCCATTATTACCATCGTTGGTATAGGAGCTTTTGTAAAGACCTAATTGCTCTTGAGCTTTTTGGATCTTCCCTTGGATCAAGGCTTTAAATTCAGCCAGATCGGCGTCGCTGTAACGTTCTTTAATTTCTATTGACATGGGTCTTAATGTTTTTTGATACACAACTTAGTGGTGATATCGTCGAATTCAATTTCCGTACCAATATCAATCACATCTACAAATTCGAGATTTGCAGTTAGTGTTTCGTTCTTTATATAACTTAGGTTCTGGTTAACAGCATCCTCGACAATGCCATCCTTAAGTAGGGTCACATCTATGGTATCAGTAACTTCAAATCCGGAATCTTTTCTTAAATTTTGGATCCTGTTCACTAATTCCCGAGCAATTCCTTCTTTTTTCAATTCATCAGAAATGCTCACATCCAACGCCACAGTAATATTTCCATTGCTAGCTACTAACCAACCTTCAATATCTTGTGAGGTTATTATTACATCCGTGGATGCCAAATTAATCATTTTTTTGTTAATTTCGACAGCAATCTCACCATCTCTATCAACAGTTTCAATGTCTTTTGCAGTGAAATTGTTAATAACTTCAACCACCGCTTTCATATCCTTTCCATATCTCGGACCTAAAACTTTAAAGTTTGGTTTTACTTGTTTTACAAGCAATCCAGACGCATCATCTATTAATTCTATAGATTTTACGTTTACTTCAGATTTAATAAGATCGGCAACTGCTAAGATCTCTTCTTTTTGCTTTTCGTCTAGGATAGGGATCATGATTCGCTGTAAAGGTTGTCGAACTTTGATCATCTCCTTTTTACGCAAAGACAATACTAATGAAGAAATTATCTGAGCTTTTTGCATTTTGTGCTCCAGATCGGCATCTATAAAACTTTCGTCGAATTCTGGGAAATCTGCTAAGTGAACGGAAGCAAATTTTTCTTTTCCAGAAACTTCATTTAGATCTTTATATAGCTTATCCATAAAAAATGGCGCTACGGGCGATCCTAACTTAGCTACGGTCAATAAACACGTGTATAAAGTTTGATATGCCGAAATTTTATCCTGCTCGTAATCTCCTTTCCAGAATCTTCTTCTACTCAATCTCACAAACCAGTTACTTAAGTTTTCCTGAACAAATTCTGAAATTGCTCTGGTAGCTCTTGTAGGCTCATATTCTGCATAAAACTCGTCTACTCTCTTGATAAGCGTATGCAATTCTGAAAGTATCCATCTGTCTATTTCCGGGCGGTCTTTTAATGCTATTTCCTCTTCTTTATAACTGAAGCTATCTAAGTTCGCATAAAGAACGAAGAATGAATAGGTGTTATAAAGCGTTCCGAAGAATTTTCTACTTACCTCAGCAATACCTTCAATATCAAATTTTAAGTTATCCCAAGGATTTGCATTCGAGATCATATACCATCTTGTAGCATCTGGACCAAAAGCTGCAAGGGTTTCAAAAGGATCTACCGCATTTCCAAGACGCTTGGACATTTTTTGTCCGTTCTTATCTAATACCAATCCATTAGAAACTACATTTTTATAGGCAACATCATCAAAGATCATAGTTGCGATTGCATGAAGCGTGTAGAACCAACCACGAGTTTGATCTACTCCTTCTGCAATAAAATCGGCCCTTCTCTCGCCGTTATCTACCATTTCCTTATTCTCGAAAGGATAATGCCACTGCGCATACGGCATAGAACCAGAATCGAACCAAACATCTATAAGATCTGCTTCCCGTTTCATAGGTTTTCCTGAAGCTGAAACAAGGGTGATAGTATCTACCACATTCTTGTGAAGATCTACCAATTCATAATTCTCATCAGAGAAATTGTCTACTTCAAATTCAGCAAAAATATCTTTGGTTATCACTCCAGCTTCAATAGCCTTGGTGATTTCCGACTTTAGTTCTTTTATAGAACCTATCATTATTTCTTCTTTTCCGTCTTCGGTTCTCCAAATTGGCAACGGCACACCCCAATACCTACTTCTGGATAAATTCCAGTCATTTGCATTGGCCAACCAATTTCCAAAACGTCCTTCTCCGGTAGCTTTCGGTTTCCAGTTAATGGTCTGGTTCAACTCGAACATTCTATCTTTAAATTCGGTCACTTTTATGAACCAAGAATCTAACGGGTAATATAAAATTGGCTTATCTGTTCTCCAGCAATTTGGATAACTGTGAACATATTTTTCCACTTTAAAAGCACGGTTATCTTCCTTCAGCTGAATTGCGATCTCTACATCTACAGATCTTTCAGGAGCTTCTCCCTCATCATAATATTCATTCTTCACATACTTCCCGCCAAGCTCGCCAAGTTCTTCTCTAAACTTCCCTTGAAGATCTACCAAAGGAACTAAATTATCATTTTTGTCCTTTACCAATAATGGCGGCACTTCTGGAATTGCTTGTTTGGCAACCATAGCATCGTCTGCCCCAAAGGTTGGTGCGGTATGCACGATTCCGGTACCATCTTCTGTAGTAACAAAATCTCCTGCAATCACTCTAAATGCATTTTCTGCATTCTCATAAGGCAAGGCATACTGTAATAATTGTTCGTATCTTATTCCAACAAGGTCTGCTCCTTTAAACGAATTCCCCACGAAATAAGGAATTTTATCTCCTTGTTTATAGGATGCTAAAGCTTCTTTGTTTTCAACCCTAACAAATTTCTTGTCGAATTGCTTGGCAACAAGACTGCTTGCAAGAACAATATTTATTGGTAGAAAAGTATATTGATTATAAGTAGAAACTACCGTGTACTCTATTTTAGGTCCAACAGTAAGAGCGGTGTTAGAAGGCAAGGTCCACGGTGTGGTAGTCCAAGCGGTAAGATAGATCTCGTTAGATACTTCTGAAAGAAAATCTGGCAAGGTTTCTGGCTTTGCCTTAAACATTGCAGTTACCGTAGTATCTGTAACATCTTGATAGGTTCCCGGCTGATTCAATTCATGAGAACTTAAACCTGTTCCCGCTTTTGGAGAATACGGCTGAATGGTATATCCTTTATAGATAAGTCCTTTCTTATATATTTCTGAAAGCAACCACCAAACCGTTTCCATGTATTTGGACTTGTAGGTGATGTATGGATCTTCCATATCTACCCAATATCCCATTTTTTCGGTAAGATCGTTCCAAATACCTGTGTAACGCATCACTGCATTTTTACAAGCCTCATTATATTTTTCTACGCTAATCTTAGTACCAATATCCTCTTTGGTAATTCCAAGTTCTTTCTCCACGCCAAGCTCTATAGGCAACCCGTGGGTATCCCATCCTGCTTTTCTCTTAACCTGAAATCCTTTTTGAGTTTTATATCTGCAAAAAATATCTTTAATGGAGCGCGCCATAACATGGTGAATTCCCGGTAGGCCATTAGCCGAAGGCGGTCCTTCAAAAAACACAAAAGGTTTAGCACCTTCTCGTGAACTCATACTTTTTTCAAAAATCTCATCCTCTTTCCAATAGTTTAGAATTTCTTCAGCAACTTTTGGTAAGTCAAGTCCTTTATACTCAGGGAACTTTGCGCTCATTATATCGTAATTTCTTTTGAGTTGCGAAAATAACGATTTTTGAGAAAAGAGAAGACTCTTAATGCTTAAAAAGCTAATGTATTAAGTAACAGTTTGTTTTTAACGGCAAGCTATCTGATTTTACTATTCGACTAGCTTCAAAACTTGCTTTTTTATTCAGATTAAAAAAGGCTATAAACTATATCTAACAGCTAGAATAAAATTTCTTCCTGCTGAAGATATTCCTGAAGAATAGGTTCTATAACGCTGGTCTGTAATATTTTCTACAGAAGCAGTTGCGTTCCAATGTTCAGAAAAACGGTAGTTCCCGGTAATGTTTAATGTATACCAATCTGCGAAATATGGATTTCCATTACTATCTGCAGCATATAAATAATCTTTATCCTGCTCTGAAGGAGCTAACTCATCAAAATCTAATTTTCCATTATATTCAGAAAACAGATCCAGTTTAATTTTTCCCTGATACCAAACCAAATGCGTGTTTCCATAAATTGGAGGTGCATGTCTTAAAGGTGCTTTTTCTCCATTATCCTGCTCTTCTTTACCTTTTGTGATGGTGATTTGAGATTGCAACTTCAAAGAATTCGAAATCATTGCTTCTACACCGCCTTCAAATCCATATACATAAGCATTTGCAGCATTTTGGATGGCCTGCACTCTGCTATCTTCGCCTTGATAGGCTATACTTGTATTACCATTAAGCGTAAAATCTCTCCTTACCAATGCATCTTCCAAATAAGTATAAAAAGTTGCCAGATCAAAACGTAAGTTTTTTAGAGGTTTCCAGCCAAGACTTAACTCTCCGTTATATGCATATTCGGGTTTAAGATCTGGATTTGGAACTACCACTGCACCTGGTTCAGAATCGAAGATCTTCCCAATGTCATCTATATTTGGCGCTCTAAATGCTGTTGAAAAATTTAATTTCCAATCTAATTTAGCAGATTGCTGCCAGCTTAATCCTGCACTTCCTGTAAAAGCACCTGTATTTAAATTGGCATCTTCAAAAGGAAAATCATAGACCGAAGAAGGAAACTCTGCATCTAACATAATAAAATTATAGCGCACACCAGATTGAAGATTCAAGTTTTCTTGGATCTTCCAGTTATAGCTTAAATATGCCGCTAAAGATTGCCAGGATGAATCATCTGGATATCGAGACGCATTAGCTCCTTTTTCCTCCGTTAGAATATTAATAGATTCTCCAGTAGAATTCACTTTATTAGAAACATATTCTAGTCCATAAAATAATTTATCCTGTTGGAAATCTTTCTGCAGATCTAAATTTGCTGAATACGCATTCACTTCTTCCTTTGTACTGTAAAGAATTTCATCGCCAAATTTTCTGTCAAACCTACTTTCTTCAAAGTTTTGATAAGCGCCAGTAAACTGAAGCTTATCATAAAGCTTTCCGTTTCCTTGCTTATTCACAGTAGCATTTCCCATAAACCAAGATTGCGGACCGTAATACCAATCTGCAAATCTTAAATTGCCATTCCTTTTCTGCACCAATCTATCATATCTAGGATAATTAGAAGTGTTGGAATAAATTAATCCAAGATTAAAATCCCAAGTGTCATTAGGTACAAAAGCTATTTTTTGAAGCAGATTAATTTGGTTGTAGCCTGTTGGGACTTGTTTTTTGGGATCTTCATTTACTACAACAACGTCTTCCCCATTTTTTCTAACCACATACTCCGGTCTTAAAAACTCTTCCGGACCATGACTTCCCATTTTAAGATCTCCAAAATCTGAATAGGAAACACTGCTTAAAAAAGACCATTTTTCGAGTCCGATATTAAAATCTGCGTGAGTTGTTTTCTCCTCATTTGCAGATGAAACTCTAGCATATGCATTAGCCGAACAATCTATTTCTTCTGATGCAGATCTCTTCGGTTTTAGGGTATAAAAATTCATGACTCCACCAATAGCATCACTTCCATACACCACAGATCCTGGACCCAGAATAATTTCAGCATTATCTACAGAAAGTGGATCTATAGAGATGATATTTTGAATATTCCCACTTCTAAAGATCGCGGTATTCATTCTTACTCCATCTACCGCAATTAGCAATCTGTTGGTTGAAAAACCTCGTATCATAGGACTTCCTCCTCCTAACTGACTTTTTTGAACATACACACTTCCCGAACTTTCCATAAGATCTGCGGAAGTTTGCACGTTAGAGAACCCAATATCTTCTGAAGACAAACTCACAATACGTTGCGGAACCGCTCTTTTATCCTGCTGAAATTTAGCCACAGAAAGTACCACTTCCTGCAACATGGTTTCATCTTCTTCTAAGTAAACAATTAAATTACTTGCTATTTCCGATTTTAAAATGCGCTTTTCTAAATGAGATACATGCTGAAAAATGAGTAGTTCATCTTCAGAAAATTTAGAAATATTCATTTCCCCATCGAAATTGGAAAGCGCGCTTTTTGTTTTATCTAGATTATAAACTGCCACATTTCCAATTGGAATATTGGTGGTTTGACCTAATACCGTGATCTCTTGAGCTTGAAAGGAAATGGTAAAAAAAAGAAACGGAAGTATGCTTAAAAAAATTGATCGCATTTAATTAAATATTTCGTGAAGAATAGAAAGCGACTTAGGCTTTTTAAAAGATTCTATATGTAATTGATAATAAGTAAGCAAAATTTCTAAAAGTTCAGATCTGTTAGCTTTGGAGAGTTTAATTTCATTTAGATCTTCAAAATTTGTTGCTAACAACAACTTCAAATTCTCCAAAACCTCCCCTTTTATGCAATATCCATTTGTTTTCGAATCTTGGAAAACCCCATCTAGTAAATTGAAATACGGAAATTCCATTTCTGAATCTTCAGGATAAAAACCGAGATATTGAGTTAGCTTCAGCAAAAATAATAAATGAAAATTTGCAATGTCTGAATGCAAATCTAGCCAATTGATAGCACCTTCCAAATAATTATAAAGTGCATCATTTACTTCCTCTTCCTGAATGGTGTTCTTAAGCATTTCAGAAAGGAACATCACCATGGTAGATTTTACCACCTCGGTATGCAGGCTTTGGTAATGAACTAAGATCTTGGCATCTTGTAAATACTCCAAATTGCCTTTATCCTTATGTTTTGCAACCAGCTCTAACTGAGTTAAGGGCTGAAATAATGAGGTTTTGAATTTGCCTTTTCTGGATTTTAAAATTCCGCGAAGCATATAAGTTTTAAGTCCCGATGTTTGAGTGTAACATTTTACAATCAAATCGGCTTCAGCATATTTTATGGCACTTATAACTATTGCGTTGGTATTAACTACCATGACTGGAATTTTGCGGAAAGATAAATAAAAAAAGCCGCTACTAGCGGCTTTCTTAATTCTATAAAATTTGCAAAATTACACTACACCTTGCGCAAGCATGGCATCTGCAACTTTTACAAATCCAGCAATGTTAGCTCCTTTAACGTAATCTACGTTTCCTTTGCCATCACTACCATATTCTACACATGCATCATGAATATCTTTCATGATCCCGTGAAGTTTTTGATCTACTTCTTCTGCGGTCCAGTTATATCTCATTGAGTTTTGAGACATTTCAAGACCAGACGTTGCAACTCCACCAGCATTAGATGCTTTTCCTGGAGAGAACAAGATCTTCGCTTTTTGGAAAACCTCGATTGCTTCTGGAGTGGTTGGCATGTTAGCACCTTCTCCTACCAATTTACAACCGTTTTTCACTAGTAATTTAGCATCTGCTTCTTCTAGTTCATTTTGAGTTGCACATGGTAATGCGATATCACATTTAGTAGCCCAAGGAGTTTTTCCATCAAAATACTTAGCTCCTTTAAATTTATCTACGTATTCAGAAATTCTTCCTCGCTTTTCATTTTTAAGCTCCATGATAAAAGCTAATTTCTTAGCATCTATACCATCTTCATCTAAAATATATCCTCCAGAATCTGACATGGTGATCACTTTAGCTCCTAGTTGCGTTGCTTTTTCTACAGCATACTGCGCAACGTTTCCAGAACCTGAAACCACTACTGTTTTTCCATCTAAAGTATCTCCTTTAAGAGCCAACATGTTTTGTGCGAAATATACATTTCCATAACCTGTTGCTTCCGGACGAATTAATGAACCTCCGTAAGAACGACCTTTTCCAGTAAGAATACCGGTAAACTCGTTTCTAATACGTTTGTATTGTCCAAACAAGAACCCGATCTCACGACCACCAACTCCTATATCTCCTGCAGGTACATCTGTATCTGCTCCAATATGACGTTGTAATTCTGTCATGAAGCTCTGGCAAAATTTCATTACTTCATTGTCTGATTTTCCTTTAGGATCAAAATCAGATCCACCTTTTCCACCACCCATTGGTAATGTAGTTAAGCTGTTTTTAAAAACTTGCTCGAAAGCTAAAAATTTCAAAATACTAAGGTTTACCGAAGGATGAAAACGCAAACCACCTTTGTATGGTCCAATAGCAGAATTCATCTGAATTCTAAAACCACGATTGATTTGTGTTTTTCCTCTATCGTCTAACCAAGGCACTCTAAACATAATAACGCGCTCTGGCTCCACCATACGCTCTAAAAGCATGGCATTCTGATATTTTTTATTCTTTTCTATAAAGGGTATAACCGTTTCGGCAACCTCATGTACAGCTTGCATAAATTCTGGCTCGTTCTGATTTCTCTTAGAAACAACCTCCAAAAAATCTTTTACACTTTGCTCCATAATATAGGATAAATTGTTAATTATAACGTTTTCGTAATTAGGTGCAAATATAAATTATATATGAAGAAGTACCTTCAAATTTTACATTTTGATATAATATTAACTCTATTTTGTACAACGCTAAATAAACAGAAGAAGATGTAGTATCTTCGTTAGTTCCATTTTTATATATTTGTTTATACATCAACTCGTTGTGTATGGTGCGGTCCCGGCCAATAATTTTAATCTTGTTACTCCTACTCTTCTGCAAAGAAAGTGGGTATGCCCAACTCGGTATTTCTCATGAAATAGGCGTATTGGCAGGGCCTACCTCGTTTTTAACAGATTATGGAGAGCGCTATGACCTGCAGAATAACATAGCAAATTCTGGAATTGGTGTTGGCTTGGTTCACTATATGAATTTTGCCTATAAAGCAGAGTGTAATTGCTATACCGTCGATAGATACTTTAACGATCACTTCAAAATTAGGACAGAACTCGATTATTTCAGAACAGATCTAGAGCACAATGGCCCTGTTGCAGAGTCAAATTCTGCAGGTGGGAAATTGCTTAGAGGAATGCATGGAAAAACCCAAACTCTGGAAGTAGGAACGCATCTAGAATATTATCCGCTTAGTATTAGGGATTATACCTCTTTCTCTTATCTATTTATGCCTTTTGTTAGTTTAGGAGTTCATTTTGTAAATTATAATCCAGATGCATATTCAGATTTTGGTCCTATTACAGATGAGGCCAATATTTTTCCAACCTTTAGAGGAGGAATAGATCTGGACGGTGGATCTACTTGGGCATTAGTTGGAATTGCAGGGGCGAGATATAAATTAAA
Source organism: uncultured Antarcticibacterium sp. (assembly GCA_964636585.1). Lineage (GTDB taxonomy): Bacteria > Bacteroidota > Bacteroidia > Flavobacteriales > Flavobacteriaceae > Gillisia. The sequence continues at coordinate 1,352 of CAZWSP010000015.1, read as the reverse complement.
TCCTTCTAGTGATCTTCAAATTGAAGGACGATTCCAATATTATGATGTAGACTGGATAGATGGTTTAAACTTAGATGCTCCACAAAACAAATTTAACGATGTAGTGTTTTGGGTAAATGTTGGATATATCTATTATCTGAATTATTAAAAAAAGGCTTCAACTCTACTGAAACCTTTCCTATAAATTAATCTAAAGCTTGTTTTAGATCTTCTATTAGATCTTCTTCATCTTCGATCCCAACACTTAATCTAATAAGCGAATCTAAAATTCCTATTTTTTCTCTTTCTACTTTCGGAATTGAGGCGTGCGTCATGCTTGCCGGGTGCCCCGCTAAAGACTCGACTCCTCCTAAAGATTCGGCCAGCGTAAACACTTTTAATTTCTCTACCACGTTCACCGCGCCTTTTAAGGTTTTTTCTGAAGTTGTAAAAGAGATCATTCCACCGAAGCCGCTCATTTGAGATTTAGCGATGTCGTGATTTGGATGTTCCTCAAATCCCGGCCAGTAAACTTTATCTACTTTTGGATGTGTTTTTAAGAATCTTGCCACTTTTTCTCCATTTTCACAATGCCGTTGCATTCTAAGATGCAAGGTTTTTATTCCGCGTAAAACCAAAAAACTGTCTTGTGGCCCACAAATGGCTCCACTTGCATTTTGTATAAAATATAATCGTTTTGCCAGCTCTTTCTCCTTCACCACAAGTGCTCCTAAAACCACATCGCTATGGCCTCCCAAATATTTAGTGGCACTGTGCATCACGATATCTGCTCCTAACTCCAAAGGTTGTTGTAAATAAGGAGTAGCAAACGTGTTATCTACGGCTAGCAAGATCTTATGTTTCTTTGCGATAGTTGCACAGGCAACGATATCTATAATATTCATCATTGGGTTGGTTGGCGTTTCAACCCATATTAATTTTGTTTTTTCATTTATATGAGCTTCAATTTGCGATGCATCTTGCATTCCAACAAAATGAAACTTAATTCCCAAACCTTCAAATATCTTGGTGAAAAGTCGGTAAGAACCTCCATAAAGATCGTTGGTAGAAATAATCTCATCTCCGGGTTTAAATAATTTCATCACGGCATCTATCGCAGCTAATCCAGATCCAAATGCAAGTCCAAATTCTCCATTTTCTAAACTTGCTAAAGATCTTTCTAAAGCTGCTCGGGTTGGGTTTCCACTTCGGGAATATTCAAAGCCTTTATGGCCTCCAGGAGTTGTTTGAGAATAGGTGCTGGTTTGATAAATTGGAGGCATTACAGCGCCATAAGCAGGATCTATATTATGTTGTCCTCCATGGATAGTTTTGGTGTTGAATTTCATATAAAAATATTTGAAGTAAATGTA
>CAZWSP010000014.1:0-31946 GCA_964636585.1 uncultured Antarcticibacterium sp. | reverse complement strand
ATAAGAGAATTCGTGGTTAACACCGTAGGAGTATAATAAAAATTAATAATTACGTCTTTATTTGCCGCTGCAAATTTCCCAATCCTGATATTCTGATTTTCTATTCTATCCAACATAAAACTGAATAAATTAGTGATTAGAGAAAACACATTTTTAGACGGCAATCTATTAAAATAAGTGACTTCTGTTTGTAGGATTATAGCATCAATTTCGGTAGCGCCGCGTTTTATTGCTTCTTCTATTGGCACCATAGAACCAAGTCCTCCATCTGCATATTCACAACCATTTTTTTGAACCAGACTCATAAAAGGTGCATAATTACAAGAGATCCACACCCATTCACAAAAATTCTCATAATCGTAATCCTTCAAACTTTTATATTCCACTTCATTTAGAGATATATTAGAAACAGTAACTACCAGATCTTTATTGCTTGCCTTTAATTCTGCAAACTCTTCTCTGGTTATGGTCTTCAGAATTAATTTTTTCAGATTAAAACTCTCACCAAAAGTTTTCCCGCCTTTTATAAAGTTACGAAGAACATTAAAGTGATTTATGGTTATTTGGTCATGCCCATGTTTTCTCTTTATTAAAAAAGGGCGATTGCTAAATATGCTTTCTTGATTCACCGAGGTATACACCTCTTTGATCTTCTGTGTTTTATTTAGCGCTAAGTGTGAAATTAGTAAACTTCCGGTAGAAGTTCCAAGAAAGAGATCATAGTCATTTTTCATTTCTTCAATAAGAAATTGAGCAACCCCACCTGCAAATGCCCCTTTACTTCCACCCCCAGAAATTACTAATGCACGCATTAATTTTCTAGTTTTTTGGTTAAAAATGCATTGTCTTTTGGGCTTAATGTAGGTTGTAAAGCAGCATATTGCGATCTATATTCTTCTTTAAGCAACAACTTTTTCAACATACTTTCACAATAGTTTTTAAAGCTATAATTAGGATGTTGCGCACCATTTAGAAGATCTTTTAAATTATCATTAGTAAAGACATTTAACTGATATAAATACCCAAGCGCATTTTGCCTTAATCCAGAGGGCAAATATTTACTAGTACTTTCAGAAAGTTCGTTAAAATATGCTTTGCTGAGTTCTGGGTCGATATCTGGAGAAACCAAATTGATGGTTAACCAAAGTAAACGCACGTTTTTATTCTGAAAACCTTGAACATCCTTTGTCTGCTCAAGTAAAAAGGCGGTTTCTTCTGGAAACTGAAGCCATGATTTTAACAAGGCATTCTCTATGGTTATATAAGATTCGTCTTTTAATAGACTAAAAAACTCCGACTTTAATTGCAACGGAATTTTATCTATGCTCACGGCAATTGCCTGCCTAAGCATTATATTGTTGGAAGCAAAAGCTTTCTTATACAAGTCTATGGCTTCAGGAGAACTTTCACCCGAAATCTGGAAAATTGCTTCCTGGCCAACATATTCATTAATCGGTTTTGATATGGCATTGGATAAAAGATCTTTTTTAATTGAAAATGGCGTTTCCCTTAAAGCTGCCACTTCCATATAATTCTTTATAAATGCAGATCTTTGTAAAGATGCTAATGCTTCAGTCCCCTGAAAAGCACTCTGATGCAACCAATTCTTAGCCCAATTGTCTACAGACATTTTTGAAGCTTTTTCAACTTCTTCAATAAAATCCTCAGTGATCACGATAGAATAGGCATTATTCTGAAGGTAATTTTTTATTGCTATATCAAAATTTTCCTTTCCAATTTGTTCCTTCAGAATATGCAAAGCCCAAGCTCCTTTTTGATAAAATGTGAGAGAACTTGCATTCGGATTCAGTAAAGATTCGCCTTTTCCTGAATCACTCAAATCTTTTAATTGCTCTGCAGACTGAAATAATTTCCAATAGTAATAATCTTCTCCAAAAATTTCCTTCTCGGCAAGCCATGCGTAATAAGTTGCAAATCCTTCTTGAAGCCAATGATCTCTGCTTTCTCTTTCGGTAACCATATCACCAAACCACTGATGTGCTAATTCATGAGCATTAACAAACACATAATTTTCATCATTAAAGGCAGTAGAATCTATGATAAAGGAATTCGAAAATATGGTGGTTCCAGTGTTTTCCATTCCCGAAAACATAAAATCTTGTACGGGAATTTGCTTATAGTTCTTCCAAGGATAGGCAACTCCTATTTCGGTTTCTATAAAATCGAATATTTGCTGTGAATATCTATAAGTAGGTTCAAATTTTAGTGAATCTTTAGCTTCAAAATAAAGAGAAATTGGCACTTTAGTTGAAGATTCTAAACTTTCATTAGAATAGTCTCCTGCGGCAATCGCCATTAAATAACTACTCATGGGGTGATCCATTTTATAGTTCCATTGGGTAATACTATCGTTTAAAGCAACTTTTTCTTGGAGAACACCATTTGCAATTACTTCGAAGCCTTTTTCAAAATTAACCGTTAGGTTTATTAAAAGCTTATCTGTGAGATCATCAAGGCTTGGAATCCAATTAGAATTGTCCCGACCTTGACCTTGCGTCCAAACCTCTTTATTAACTTTTAATTCCTTTGGTGCATCCCAATTAATAAAGTACATGGCCTTTGTTGGCGTGGCCGTATAGGCTAAAGCAACCTTATAGTTGGTTCCTTTTTTGAATTTATTTTTAATCCAAATTCGGCTGCCATCATTGCTATATTTGGCTTTTTTGCCATTTATCAAAACTTCAGAAAACTCCATTTTCTTAGCATCTATAAAAATTGAATCTACAGCATTGAGAATTTCTACTTTAAAAATGGTTTTTCCGGATACAGTTTTAGCTTTAGGTAAGATACTAACTTCAGCATCTAGCTGAAGGTAATTTACATTTTGATTCTGGCCCAAATCAGGATTTACTTGCGCTACCGCAAAGCTAGTAAAAGCTACAAAAAGAAGTAAAAACTGTTTCATTAAAGGGGCCATCAATAAAGGAGCAAATTACAAAATACATCTTTTAAATTAGTAATGTTTCTTTATTAATACATTAAAAACGGCATTAATTAGATGATTCGAAATAAAATCAATTCAAATATTTCCATCTAAAATAAAAACAAGGTGCGGCTAAAAAAGGAATTTAATATCTTCGTTTCATGAATCCCAATTTGCTTCAAACTCCCATAGATTATTTAAAAGGTGTTGGACCTAGTCGAGCAGAGCTTCTTAAGAAAGAACTGGGAATTCATACGTATCAAGATCTCATTAATTTTTTTCCGAATAGATATTTAGATAAAACCAACTATTACAAGATCAATCAACTTCAGCAAAACTCTGCAGAAGTACAGATAATTGGAAAAATAGTGAACATTAGAACGGTGGAACAGCAAAGAGGCAAGCGAATGGTTGCCGATTTTGTGGATGAAACCGGGAAAATGGAATTGGTTTGGTTTAGAGGACACAAATGGATTCGTGAAAACCTTAAGCTGAACACGCCTTATGTGATCTTCGGCAAAACGAATTGGTTCAATGGGCTTTTTAGTATGCCGCATCCAGAAATGGAATTATTAGAAGAGCATGAGAAAAGTTTGAGAACTGCCATGCAACCGGTTTATCCTTCTTCAGAAAAATTAGTGAATAAAGGAATTTCAAATAGAGTCATCAATAAATTAATGCAGCAATTATTTATTGAAACCAAAGGAAGATTTTACGATACGCTTCCAAAAAATATTCACGACGATCTAAAATTAATTTCCAGATCTGAAGCACTTTTTAATGTGCATTTTCCTACCAGTCAAGAGCTACTTTCCAAGGCACAATTTCGACTGAAATTTGAAGAATTATTTTACATTCAATTACAGCTTTTGGTTAAAAATATGATCCACAAAAAAAGGATCAAAGGCTTCGTTTTTGAAACTATCGGAGCCAACTTTGAAGAGTTTTATAATGAGCATTTGCCGTTCGAATTAACAGGCGCACAGAAGAAAGTGATAAAAGAAATTAGAGGTGATCTAGGCAGCGGAGCACAGATGAATCGACTTTTACAGGGAGATGTAGGTTCTGGTAAGACCATAGTAGCGCTAATGTCAATGTTAATAGCACTTGACAACGGATTTCAAGCTTGCTTAATGGCTCCTACTGAAATTTTGTCAGTACAGCACTTTCAAGGATTAAATGAATTATGTAAAGAACTGAATACCAGTATAGAACTACTTACTGGTTCAACAAAAGCTTCAAAAAGAAGAGAAATTCATGAAAAGCTTGAAAATGGAGAATTAGACATCTTAATTGGTACTCATGCGCTGCTTGAAGACAAGGTTAAATTCAAAAATTTGGGCCTCGCAATTATAGATGAGCAACATCGTTTTGGCGTGGAGCAGCGATCTAAATTATGGCAAAAAAATACATTGCCTCCACACATTTTAGTGATGACCGCCACCCCTATTCCGCGAACTTTGGCAATGAGTTTATATGGCGATTTAGACGTCTCTGTAATAGACGAATTACCACCCGGCAGACAGCCCATAAAAACTGTACATAGATACGACAGTAATCGGCTAAAAGTTTTCAGATTTATACGAGATGAAATTGAAAAAGGTAGGCAAATTTATATTGTCTACCCTCTTATTCAAGAGTCAGAAAAAATGGATTACAAAGATTTGATGGACGGGTATGAAAGTATTGCCAGAGAATTTCCAATGCCGAAATATCAGATCTCTATTGTTCATGGTCAAATGAAACCAGCCGACAAAAATTATGAAATGGAGCGTTTTGTAAATGGCGATACGCAGATCATGGTTGCCACTACGGTTATAGAAGTTGGAGTGAATGTTCCAAATGCGAGTGTAATGATTATAGAAAGCTCAGAACGCTTCGGACTTTCCCAGCTACACCAGTTACGTGGAAGAGTTGGAAGAGGTGCAGAACAAAGTTATTGCATCCTTATGTCTAGCCATAAACTCTCTGAAGACGGGAAAACCAGATTGCAAACAATGGTAAGCACCAACGATGGCTTTGAACTTGCTGAAGTAGATCTTAAACTACGAGGGCCTGGAGATCTTATGGGAAAACAGCAAAGTGGAATACTTAATCTGAAGATCGCAGATATTGTAAAAGATAATCAGATCTTGAAATCTGCAAGAGCCTACGCGAAACAACTGCTTACAGAAGATCCAGAACTTGAAAAAGAAGAACATGCTATGGTAAGATATACCTATGCACAAGTAACAAAACACAAGAACATCTGGAATTACATAAGCTAACAAGTTCTTACAAATTTCAGCTAACCTATCATATAGGGGATTTCCCGTAGTTGATGTCAATTTTTAGGAAATAAGTGATTAGTTTTCAGTGTTTTACTTCAAAATTTACGTATTACATCGGTATTTAGGACATTCTCAACGAATAACTGATAGTGAGTCACTTAGGGATTCTTCTTTAGATTAAATTCATTCTTTTAATACAAAACAACCTACTACTATGAAGAAAATCTACTATTTGATATTCCTTGCTATAGGAATATCTGGATGCAGTGTTGAGTCTATAGATTCCACTGAAGTTTTATTTACTGCAGATGCTAAAGTTAAATTAGCAGAAGTTCAAAATTTTATTGTTCCAACAGAAATTTGCGCGGGAGTTGAGGCAACTTTTTCCTTCGAGGTAGCGGTTGGAACTAATTTACAGGTTCAACAACTTATAGCCGGAGAATGGGTACAAGTTTATCAAAAAGGCAGTTCCACAGCAAATCCTCAAAATTTCAACCTTTTATTTGAAGAGGCGGGTGATTATTCTTTGAGATACAAAATAGGCTCAGGAGGATTTACGCAAAAATCTGTAACCGTTCTTGACTGTAACGCTTGTGAAGAAAGTTTCAGCTATGTTTCCAATGGAGATAATACTTATACCTTTTATTACACTCCTGCAGAAGATCTGGAAGGTGCAATAGTAGTATTCACGTTTGCACAAAGCGCTTATCTATCCGGATTAAGTGAAGATTATTCTCAAAACGGTAATAATGGTCAACCTTATAAAGCAATATTGAATCTTAAAAAATGTGTTGAATTAGAATATACAATTTCTCTACAGGCTAATTGTAGCGGAAACTCTCAAAATAGTAATGTTTGGACCGACTTTACAGTGAATGGGGTTTCTAAAAAGAACGGAAACACTCCGAACATTGTTCAAAGTTGCAGATAACACACCATTAAAAAATTTACAGAAAAGGGCCATTTGGCCCTTTTTACTTTTATATAAAATAATTGCTAAGTTCTATATTTCTGAAATAAAAAATTACTTATTACCTGAAGCTCAGTTATTAAAACAAATTTTGTAACTTTAAAATCCTTTCCCCAGAATATGGTATTTGCCATATTATTTTATTCCCCAAAATTTATTTAGGCCTGTCATTTCATTTTCTCCCTCCTATTATTGATCCTCCCATTTTTATTTTTTTTTAAGTAACTAACACAAAATTTAAATTATGAGAGCACAATCAAATTTTAAATGGATTTTAAGCTTAATGCTTATAAGTCTAGGTTCAATGGTTTTTGGTCAAGATGCATCCGAAAACACTTTACAAGACCAACTCTATAAGGAGTATAAGGCAAATGGAATAGATCAAAGCCTTAAAACATATCAGAAGTTAAATACGGATAAGGCATACAACGGTTTTCAAGAACCTTTAAATATGCTAGGATATCGATTAATGCAAGATGATAAAGACATGGATGCCGCTAAAAAGGTGTTTGAAGCTCAAATAGCTGAATATAGTAAAGAGGCCAATCCATACGATTCTTATGCCGATCTACTATTAGAAATGGGTAACACTGCTGAAGCTAAAAAGAACTTTCAGAAATCTGTCTCCATCGCCGAAAAGAGCGATACAGATTTGGATCAACAAATATTTAGATCTTCAAAAGCAAAGCTTGCTAAGATGGATAATAAACACAGAATGTTCGAATTTTTGGATGGCAGCAGCGATGTAGTTATCACTAATTTTGAAGCTAATAAAGAAGTTGGAAAGAACAATTTACACAGCAAAGCCAGTTATGATGAAAATGGAAATGTGTTAACCATAAATTTCACCAATCAGAATGATGTATCTGTAGGAAAAAGAATTGTGGTTTATGATGCTGTAGAAGATCGTTATGACATGGCGTTTTTGAATGCATCAGAACCTATGGGAATTAGCGTTTCACACATTAAGGTGAAAGATCTCGGCAATAATAAAATGGAATTAATGGAATCTTATGTGGACAGAAAAGGCAAAGACCAAAGCGTTCGACATGAGATCATGAAAAAGGATGGTGCCGTAGAATGGGTTATTTATGAGCAAGCAAAAGACTCCAACGATTGGGAGAAAGTAGCGGTTCAAAATTTCAATAAACCAGAGTAATATAAATTCACATAATAGAGATGATATAAGGAGGTGGGAACACCTCCTTTCTTTTTGCTGTAAAATCCGGTAAAAAACAATTTTGTAATTATGTCAATAGCATCGGTAATAGTATCTTTGCGGCTTGAAAAACCTATTCGATGAAAATTTCTTATAACTGGCTAAAGCAATTTATTAAACTTCCTAATAATCCTGAGGAAACGGGATTTTTACTTACAGACCTAGGTTTGGAGGTAGAAGGCATCAATAACTTTCAGAGTGTGAAAGGTGGATTAGAAGGTGTTGTAACCGGCCACGTTTTAAGTTGTATTCCGCATCCCAATGCAGATAGATTAAAGTTATGTAAGATTGCAATAGGCAATGGTGAAGAACTGCAAATTGTGTGTGGTGCTCCTAATATTGCAGCTGGGCAAAATGTTCCTGTAGCAACTATTGGTACAACTTTATATGATGATAAAGGGGAAGCCTGGGAAATTAAAAAAGGAAAGATTAGAGGAGAATCTAGTCATGGAATGGTTTGTTCGGAAAGCGAACTAGGTTTAGGAATGAGCCATGATGGAATTATGGTTTTAGCTGAAGATCTGGAGCCGGGAACTCCTGTTGGAGGTTTATTTGATGTAGAGAGCGATCAAGTTTTTGAGATTGGACTTACTCCCAATCGTGCAGATGCAATGAGCCATTGGGGAGTTGCGCGCGACTTAAAGGCTGGATATCAACAACAAAATTTAAGTTTAGAATTAATCACCCCTTCGGTTAGTAGTTTTCACGTAGATAGCCGTAGTTTAAGAATTCCTATTCATGTAGAAGATTCTAATTTAGCTCCTAGATATTGTGGAGTTACCATTTCTGGCGTTACAGTTAAAGAGTCTCCAAAATGGCTTCAGAATAGATTAAAAGCAATAGGAATAAACCCTAAGAACACTATTGTAGATGCTACCAACTATGTGATGCATGATCTTGGGCAGCCTTTACATGCTTTTGATGCTGAAAAAATAGTAGGAAAAGAAATCCATGTAAAAACTTTAAAAGCGGGAACTAAGTTTACAACTTTAGATGAAGTTGAACGTGAATTGCATGAAGAAGATCTAATGATCTGCGATACCGAAAAACCATTATGTATCGCCGGGGTCTTTGGAGGAATTAATAGTGGTGTTTCTGAAACTACCACAAAACTATTTATAGAAAGCGCATATTTTAACCCGGTAAGCATTAGAAAAACAGCAAAAAGACACGGGCTAAATACCGATGCTTCCTTTAGATTTGAACGCGGAATAGATCCAAATATCACCGAATATGCTCTAAAAAGGGTTGCTTTATTAATTACTGAAATTTCTGGAGGGGAAATCACTAGTGAAATAGATGATCTATACTTCAAGAAAATTGAAGATTTTCAAGTATTCCTAACTTTCGAGAAAGTAAATAAATTGATCGGTCAAAATTTGGAGGAAGAAACTATCAAGTCTATTCTAGCATCTTTAGATATTCGTGTGAACAATATAACCGAATCTGGAATGGGACTTACCATTCCTTCTTATCGAGTAGATGTGCAGCGCGAGGCAGATGTGATAGAAGAGATCCTAAGAGTTTACGGGTATAATAATATTGAAACAGGAACTAAGCTTAATGCTTCAATTTCCAATTCTGGAAAATTTGAAGATTATAAGCTTCAGAATTTAATAGCGAATCAATTAGTTGGTCAAGGTTTCTTTGAAACTATGGCAAATTCTTTAACCACGCCTGCGTATATAAAACTTACCGAGCAGTTAAAAGAAGAACAAAATGTGGTAATGCTTAATCCGCTTTCTCAAGACCTTTCGGTTATGAGACAATCTTTATTATTTTCTGGATTGGAAGCGGTTTCCTATAACATTAACAGAAAACAATCCGATCTTAAGTTATTCGAATTCGGGAAAACCTACCATAATTACGAAAGTGGCAGAATAGAGAACAAACACTTAAGCTTGTTTGTTACCGGAAATAAGTTTGCAGAAAACTGGAATTCAGAAAACAGCAGAGGTTCCTTCTTTTATATTAAAGGAATTATCGAACGCATTTTTGAAAGACTTGGAATTTCTAATTTAAAAAGTGGCGATGTAAAAGCCGATATTTTTTCAGAAGGAATTTCTATAAGTGCTGGAAAAATCAAACTGGTAGAGTTTGGAGTGATCAAAAAATCTATTACTAAGCATTTCGGGATTCAGCAAGAAGTTTTATTTGCCGATTTTAATTGGGATATGCTTCAGGAAACTGCAAAATCTCAAAAAACAGTATTTAAAGCGATCCCTAGATTTCCAGCTGTGAGGCGTGACTTTGCTTTGTTAGTAGATAATAAAATCAACTACAAGCAAATTGAAGAAATTGCTATCCAAATCGAAAAGAGATTGTTACATTCTGTAAATCTTTTTGATGTGTATCAAGGAGATAAATTACCGGAAGGAAAGAAGAGTTATGCGGTAAGTTTTAAATTTCAAGATGAACACAACACGCTTACAGACAAGCAAGTTGATAAGATCATGCAAAAATTACAACAGCGTTTCGAAAAAGAATTGCAAGCAGAATTAAGATAAATTTCAATAATAATAAAATAAAAAGCGTCATTCTCTAAGTTAGAAAATGACGCTTTTTTAATTTGTGTTATACGCTTATTTAGAAGGCAAAAGCACAGTATCAATCACATGGATTACCCCATTAGACTGATTTACATCTGCAATAGTTACAGTTGCAACATTTCCAGCAGCATCCTTCAATTTAACGTTCTTTCCATCCATCATAGCAGTAAGTTCAGCGCCATTCACAGTTTGAAAAGTAGCTGTCCCTTTCCCTTTTTTAATAGCCGCAACGATATCTGAAGCTTTAAAATCTCCTGCAACTACGTGATACGTAAGTACCGATTGTAATTGTTTTTTGTTTTCTGGTTTAAGCAAAGTGGTTACCGTTCCTTCAGGTAACTTATCAAAAGCAGCATTTACCGGAGCAAAAACAGTAAAAGGTCCTTCGCTTTGTAAAACCGTAACAAGATCTGCAGCTTTAACGGCAGCAACCAAAGTGGTATGATCTTTAGAATTCACAGCATTTTCTACAATGTTTTTGCTAGGATACATTTCTGCACCGCCAACCATAGTAGTTTTTTCGTGTTTCATCTCTTGAGCATTTACAGTTCCACCAATAGTTAATACTGCAGCAAATAGTGTTAAGGCAATAAATTTCATCTTTTTCATAATTGTTAGTTTATAGTTCTGCTTATATAAACGCTATTAAAGCGAATCCGGTTTTACAACAGTTTTAAATTGGCTGTGTTTTAACAAGTGTTCTTCGCTTAAAATGAAGAAATTTAAGGCTGAAATTAAAATTTAAAATTGCGTTGTTAGTTCACTGCCAATTAGTTAAATTAGATATTACCAATGCAAACGAAGATGAAAATAAAAGGCACCCATATTCCAGATAAAATTTTAATAGCTAGAAATAAAAGAGTTTCTGAAGCTAAAATTCTTGAAGAAGTCCAGCGAATATTTGAACAGGAAGAACAAAAAGACCAGCTAATTATTGAAGCATTACGAGATTCTGAAGATATAACCAGAAACAACTTCAATGTAGATAAGCTTAAACTAAAAAGGATCTATCACCTCGCAGATATCGAAAAGATATGTATAGAGTATAGATTGCGCTTCTTGCCATCTGCATACTTTAAAGCAGATCTGCCATATGAAGCTATTTCGAAGATCAAACAACTGGAAAAAAAGCACAATACAAAATTAGAAGGCTTTAAAATTATGGCACCAGCCAAGGTTTTCAAATTGGAAAATGCCGACGATCCATTGCTCTTTGCACCTATTGGAAATGAGTATTATTATTTGATCCATTCTTGGGGAAATGATTTGCAACCTTTCCGAAAATTGCTAATGTGGCCATTTAAACAATTGGAAAATTTTATGTTGCTGTTGTTGCTAGTTAGCTTCGTATTAACCACCTTGATTCCCAATGGGATGTTTGGACCAGAAATGTCTACTTCAGAATTTTTAATGATCTTTTTCTTTATGTTTAAATGGGTTGCAGGCATGGCGCTTTTCTTCGGATTTAAAAAAGGAAAGAATTTTAGTGCTGATATTTGGCGAAGTAACTATTATAATGCTTAATAAATTTAATTTCAGAATAAATCCCCCGTAATCAGAATAGCAATAGTTAACTTAGTGGGATAAAATATATTACTATGAGCACAGAACAGGAATACGAGCATGTTTATACGGGACCCGAAACAAATGTCCAGTATTTACAAGAGATCTTTAATGATGAAGGTTTTTCTAGTAGGGTAAGAAACGATTTCGATTCTGGACTGCGTGCCGGTTTTGGAGGTGGACTTCCGGGCCAAGTGCAATTATTCGTGGTGAATACACATATGAATGCTGCCTTAAAACTTGCAAAAGCAACTTTTCCAGAAGATTTCACAGATGGAGAATGATATCCCTAAAAAGAGAAATATATGGCACCTTGTTCTTGGGTTGCTTTTCCTAGGTTACGGATGTTATAAAATATATATTCTAAGTAATACTTCAGAAGACACTACGCTAGGACTAATTCTGGCGATCGGGTTTATAGCCTTCGGAATATATGATCTCTATAAATATTATAAAGGATTATAATCAATAAATAAAAAACCCGAAAAACGTAGAAATACATTTTTCGGGTTTTTAAATTATTAGTAAGTTTTATTATGCAGTAACTGCATACATTTTCTCTCTCTGCTCTTTAATTTTTTTGTCTTCCATATACTCATCAAAGGTCATATATCTGTCTATTACTCCAGAAGGAGTTAATTCGATTATTCTATTTGCAACGGTTTGTGCAAATTCATGATCATGCGTTGTAAACAATACCGTTCCTTTAAAGTTCTTAAGAGAATTATTAAAAGTGGTGATAGATTCTAGATCCAGGTGATTAGTTGGTTCATCCAACATAAGTACGTTAGCACGCATCATCATCATTCTACTTAGCATACATCTAACCTTCTCTCCTCCAGAAAGTACTCGAGACGTTTTAAGCGCCTCTTCCCCACTAAAGATCATCTTACCAAGAAATCCTCTAATATAAACCTCTTCGCGCTCTTCTTCGGTTTTAACCCATTGTCTTAACCAATCTACAAGCGTGTAATCGTTATCAAAAAATTCAGCATTATCTAATGGCAAATAGGATTGTGAAGTAGTTACTCCCCAATCATAAGTTCCTGCGTCTGCTTTTTGTTTTCCATTTAAAATTTCGTAGAAAGCGGTAGAAGCTCTGGAATCTTTAGAATAGATAACAATCTTATCTCCTTTTTTAAGGTTTAGATCTACATTTTTAAAGATAACTTCTCCATCTATAGAAGCAGCTAAACCTTCTACATTTAAGATCTGATCTCCTGCTTCGCGTTCTCTTTCAAAAATAATTGCAGGATATCTTCTGCTGGATGGCTTAATGTTTTCTACATCTAACTTATCGATCATCTTTTTACGAGAAGTTGCCTGTTTAGATTTAGCCATGTTCGCGCTAAATCTTCTAATAAACTCTTCAAGTTCCTTCTTCTTTTCTTCCGCTTTCTTATTCTGCTGAGAACGTTGTCTTGCAGCTAACTGTGAAGACTCATACCAGAAAGTATAGTTCCCGCTAAAATGGTTTATTTTACTAAAATCTATATCTGAAATATGCGTACAAACCGCATCTAAGAAGTGTCTATCGTGAGATACCACAATTACCGTATTATCGTAATTCGCCAAGAAGTTCTCTAACCACAAAATAGTTTCGTAATCCAGATCGTTGGTAGGCTCATCCATGATAAGCACATCTGGATTTCCAAAAAGCGCTTGTGCTAAAAGCACTCGTACTTTTTGCTTTCCATCGAGATCCTTCATCAAGGTATAATGGTAATCTGCTTTAATGCCTAAGTTAGAAAGTAACGAAGCAGCATCACTATCTGCATTCCAACCATTCATCTCTTCAAACTCTACTTGTAAAACCCCTACGCGTTCACCATCTGCATCACTAAAATCTTCTTTAGCGTAAATGGCATCCATTTCATTTTTGATCTTATATAATGGCTTATTCCCCATTATTACAGTTTCTAGAACTGTGCTTTCATCGTACAAGTTGTGATTTTGTTCTAGAACAGACATTCTCTTTCCTGGCTCTAAATGAACACGCCCACTAGTAGGCTCCATCTTCCCAGATAAAATATTCAAAAAGGTAGATTTTCCTGCTCCGTTGGCACCGATGATTCCATAGATATTTCCTTGAGTAAAGGCAGTATTTACTTCATCAAACAAAATTCGTTTCCCAAACTGAACCGATAAATTTGAAACTGATAACATATTCTAATGATTTTCTTTCGATAATTTTTGCAAAAATAGCTATTATTGCCCACGTGATAAAAGATTAACGTTTTAATTAATCGTTTTAACTAGTGATTAACATCACCCGTGTATTTCAAAATCTATATTTATTCATATATGTACCATATTTAAGCCGTTTAAACAAGCCCGAATTAACCTGAATGAAATTAAAATTACCTCTTTTACTATTATTCGCTTTGTTTTTCTTCTCCTGCAAGAGGGACGACACAGCTTCAAAGGAAGTTTTCATAAAGGGACAAATAGCAAATCCAAGCAGTAAATACGTTATAATCTCCAAAAATAATATCGATCTAGACACCTTTCAATTAAATGAGAACAACCAATTTGAAGGCAAGCTAAAAAATATTAAACCTGGGCTTTATGTGTTCAAGCATCCTCCAGAAAATCAAGTGATTTATTTAGAACCTGGAGATAGCACTTTAGTGTGGTTAAATACCTTGGCTTTTGATGAATCTTTGAATTTTAGTGGAAAAGGATCTGAAAAAAGCAATTTTCTTACAAATCTCTATTTGTTGAATCAAAAGGATAATGACCTGATCCTTTCTTATTATAAATTAGATCCTTCAGAATTTGCGGCAAAAACAGATTCTATTAGGGAAAGCAGAAAACAAGATCTTATAGAACTTGAGGAAAAAAATGAGATCTCACAGGAATTTTTCAATCTTGCCAACTTAAGTATTAACTATGAATTTTATGATCTAAGAGAACGCTATGCCTTCTTAATTAGAAAATATAATAGACAGATGGTTAAAAAGATCCCTGCTAATTTTCATGATTATAGAAGTCAGGTTTCTTTTAAAAATGAAGATTTAGAAGATTATTATGTATACCTAAATTTTATAGATGATTTTCTTCGAACAAAATCTTTAGAAAATTGTGCTCCTACTCTTTCTATTAATAGTGATTGCTATAATATGAATAGCTACGAAAATATTAGATACCGCATTCACTTAGTAGATTCTCTTATAACCAACGAACAGATTAAAAACACGTTTTTAGATAGATTGGTTTCGCAGGGAATTGTTTATTCTCAAAAATCAGATAATCTAGATTCTATCCTTAGTCTTTTAAATCAAACCGATTATTCTGGTGAGATGCGGGAAGATCTAAACTTAATGGCTACAAACCAGCTAAATTTTTTACCGGGGAAAAATTTAGGGGACAGAACCTATCTTACCATAAGTGGCGATACCGTTAAATTTAAGAATATTACCGATAAACCAAGTATTACATATAGATGGACCACAGATAATCCTACTCAGCATAAGAAACAACATGAGATAATTGCTGACCTCAGGCTCAAATATCCTGAAGTAGATTTTATCGGGATCAATTTAGATAAGGATGTGAATGACGATTGGAAAAAGGTTATTTTCAATAATTACTATAACACTAAATATGAAGTGAAATCTATAAATCTTCAGCTAGATAAAAGCGTTATCAATAAATATTTGAATAAGCTAATTTTTATGGATGCTAAAGGCAATATAGTTCGAGGTGATCTTCAAATAAACTCCCCTGATCTGGAAAAAAAGATCTTGGAATTTATTAGTCAGCAATATAACCACCATCATAAACCCATAAAAAAAGCCTGAATTTTAAATTCAGGCTTTTTCTTTTTTATAAGTTTACTAACTAGTTTCCTTTGTTATAATCTTCAAGAAATTTAGCCAATCCAATATCTGTAAGTGGGTGTTTTAATAATCCTTCTATAGAAGATAAAGGTCCGGTCATAACATCGGCACCAAGTTTAGCACAATCAATTACGTGCATGGTATGTCTTACTGAAGCTGCAAGAATTTGAGTTTCAAATTCGTAATTATCATAGATCAATCTAATCTCCGAGATCAAGTTTAATCCGTCTGTAGAAATATCATCTAAGCGTCCAATAAATGGAGACACATAGGTTGCACCAGCTTTAGCAGCTAAAAGTGCTTGTCCTGCAGAGAAAACTAAAGTACAGTTGGTTTTTATTCCTTTATCGCTAAAATATTTTATCGCTTTAATACCATCTTTTATCATTGGTACTTTTACAATAATTTGCTCATGCAATTCTGCTAATTCTTCACCTTCTTTAATAATTCCGTCGTAATCTGTTGCAATTACTTCTGCACTTACATCGCCATCTACAATATCACAGATCTTTCTGTAATGCTTAAAAATATTATCTTTTCCAGTAATACCTTCTTTCGCCATAAGAGAAGGATTTGTGGTTACTCCATCTAAAACTCCTAGGTCTTGAGCTTCTCTAATTTGATCAAGGTTTGCAGTATCAATAAAAAATTTCATAGTGTTGTCTTTAATATGTTTAGTTGTGTTGTTTTAAGGCTGCAAAATTACAATTTATAATGCTTAAGCAGAATCTTCTCATATACTTTATCTGGAAGTATTCTCTTTAAGGCAATAGAAAATTTTTGTAACGGCTCCCCTACTTTATAATGCCCTCTTGGATTTGGCGTATTTATTACTTTATAAATCACCTTTGCCATTAATCCGGGATCTTTCCCAGCATCTACATGCTCATTCATGATATCTAAAGTATTCTTGTAAGCATTCTTATATGGAGAGTTTTCTAATACTGGAGCATGATATCTCCCGGCTGCAATATTAGTGGCAAAATCTCCGGGAGCAACATTTGTCATATCAATATTGAATTGCTTCAATTCCATTCTGAAAGCTTCAGTAGTTAACTCTAAGGCTCCTTTGGTTGCAGAATAAATTCCGCGGTAAGGTAGTCCCATATACCCAGCAATAGAAGTTATATTAATTATAAGTCCGCCGCCTTGCTTTCGCATATGTGGCAAAACCGCTTTGGTTACGTTAATAGGACCAAAATAATTGGTGTCGAAGGCTTTTTTGATCTCTTCCTCCGGAGTTTCCTCTAACGGACCGGTAATTCCAACGCCTGCATTATTTATTAGGATATCCACTCTTCCTTCTTTTTCAATCAATTCTGAAATAGCCGATTTAATAGTGTCATTTTTAGTAACATCTAAAGCGATAAGAGGAAGTGAAGTTTTGTTGTTAGGATTCGGATTTCTGCTAGTACCGTAAACGATAAATCCTTTAGAAATAAGAAATTCTCCTATAGATTTTCCAATCCCTGAGGAACCACCTGTAATAAGTATAACTTTTGGGGAAGCATCTGTTTTCATGATCACAAAGATGCGATAAAATTTAAATATCAGATACAAAAAATGGCAAGCGACCTACATCACACCGCTACGACCACTTACCCTTGCTGCGTTCCCGCCCTGGGGGAGTCAGCAGGAGCTGGTTGTGTGGGACTTGCCGGTGCAAATATACACAGTTTGCTACATTTTGCAAGGTTTTTTTAAGTTGAATTAATTAAATTAGCCAAAAGCTAATACCCAATTTTACATGATGAAAGCTAAGCTCCTGTTACTGTTTATTTTAAACTTTATATTTTTTTCCTGCGGAAGTAATTCCGGTAAAAATAAAAATGAATTTTCTTTAAGCTTTGTAAGTTCGAAGGCAGAATTTAACCTTGGAGACGAAGTTAAAATTAGAGTTCAGAACCCAAAAAACATAAAAATTGATTCTACTTCTTTTTACTATGAAGATAAATTATTAGGATCATCTGTTGAAGCTCCGGAATTAGATTTCACTTTAAAAACAGAGAAACTCGGCAATCAAAAAATAGATGCTATTGTTTTTTCTGAAGGCTCTCAAGATACTCTAGAAGTTGCAGTTAAGATCTTTAATGATAAAGCCCCGGAAATTTACACTTATATCATTATAAATGAATATCCCCATGATATAGATGCTTATACGCAAGGTCTGGAATTCTTTCAGGATACCTTATATGAAAGCACAGGGCAGTATGGAAATTCTTCATTAAGAAAAACAAATTTTGAAACTGGTGAAGTTTTCAAAAAAGTAGAACTGGCCGATCAATATTTTGGAGAAGGCTTAAGTATTTTAAATGATAACATCTATCAGCTCACCTGGAAAGAAGGAGAAGGATTTATCTACAGTTTAGATGGCTTGGTAAAAACAGGCTCATTTAAATTTAATAACAGTAAAGAAGGTTGGGGACTCTGTAATAATGGAGAACAATTCTATAAAAGTGATGGAACCGAAAAGATTTGGATCCTAAATGCGGAAACCTTGGGCGAAGAATCCTTTATTCAACCAACCACAGATAGATCTATTTCCACGCAACTTAACGAACTGGAATGGGTGAACGGGAAAATATATGCGAACACCTATCAAAAAGATGGCGTTGCTATTATAAATCCTAAAAATGGAGCTATAGAAGGTATCATCAATTTTCACGGACTAAGAGATAAAGTGACCAAACATCCAAATCTGGATGTATTAAACGGAATTGCATACAATCCTACAACTAATAAATTGTATGTAACCGGTAAGAACTGGGACAAATTATTCGAAATTGAAATAGTTAAAAAATGACCCCAACTCCAGAAATTTTCGAACAGAGTTTTAAAGTAAAGTCATCAGATCTTGATGAGCAAAAACATGTGAACAATGTACAATATGTGCAATGGATACAAGATATCGCAAAAGCACATTGGGAAAGCAAGGCTAACAATGAGACCTTAAAAAACTATTTCTGGGTAGTGATAAGGCATGAAATAGATTATAAGCAACAAGCATTTCTTGATCAGGAAATTTTATTGAGGACTTTTGTGGGAGAACATACACACGTTACTTCAGTAAGAAATGTACACATCTTAAATAAAGAGACCAATAAGATCTTGGTTAAGGCAAAATCTACTTGGTGCCTTATGGATACTAAAACTAAAAAACCCGTAAAGATCTCTGAAGAGCTAGTACGGGTTTTTTATAAGTAAGCTTCAATATTTTTCCTACCTGAATTCTATAAGTTTTTAGAAACTTTATCTATAGCAGCAATTGTTGCATCTAGATCTTCATAACTTAAAGCTTCAGTTATAAACCAAGTTTCAAAAGCACTAGGCGCAATATAAATTCCTTCATTTAATAAGCCGTGGAAGAATTCCTTGAAGGTATGATTGTTTGCATGAGCAGCAGTTTCAAAATCCTTTACAGGAACTTCAGAAAAATGAATAGAGATCATAGATCCCATACTGTTAATAGTATGAGCTACATCATTTGCTTTTAGAACCTTATCGATCCCTTTATGCAAATACGCGGTCTTTTCTTCGATGCTTTTAAATATTGTACGATTGTTATCTAATTCGGTAAGCATTGCCAATCCCGCTGCCATCGCTAACGGATTTCCACTTAATGTCCCAGCTTGATAAACCGGACCTATTGGAGCTAAGTAATTCATGATCTCTTCCCTTGCAGCAAAAGCACCAACTGGCAATCCGCCACCAATTACTTTTCCAAAAGTTACAATATCGGCATTTACTCCTAAAAGTTCCTGAACTCCACCTGGAGCCAATCTAAAACCGGTCATAACCTCATCAAAAACCAATAAAATATCATTCTCATCACAAAGGCGTCTTAACCCTTCTAGAAAACCATCTAAAGGAGGAATACATCCCATATTTCCTGCAACTGGCTCTAAAATAATGCAAGCTATTTCATCCTTATTTAATTCCACTAGCTTTCTAACATCTTCCAGATCATTAAATCTTGCTAATAAAGTGTCTTTTGCAGTTCCTTGAGTCACTCCCGGACTATTTGGAGTTCCAAAAGTCATCGCACCACTTCCAGCTTGGATCAAAAAGGAATCACTATGCCCGTGATAACAGCCAGCAAATTTTATAATTTTTTCCTTCCCTGTAAAACCTCGTGCTAATCTCACCGCGCTCATACAAGCTTCGGTCCCAGAATTCACAAAACGAATCTTATCTATATTCGGCACCATTTTTACTGCAAGTTCTGCAATGGTAGTTTCAATTTGGGTTGGAGTTCCAAAAGAGGTTCCTTTTTTCGCCTTTTCAATTACTGCATCTACAACCGGCTGAAAGGCATGGCCCAATATCATTGGTCCCCAAGAATTTATGTAATCTATATATTTATTGCCATCTACATCATATAAGTAAGCACCCTCTGCTTTCTCAATAAAAATTGGCGTTCCACCAACAGCGTTAAATGCTCTTACCGGGGAATTAACTCCGCCGGGTATTACTTTTTGTGCATCTTCAAACAAGGCACTACTTCTTTTATAATTCATTCTATTAAAATCTTGATGTGGTTTGCAAGATCAATTCCTGACCTATAGAAATAGTAGTGTCAGATAAATTATTGATCTCTTTTAATATTTCTACGGTGGTATTATTTCGTTTAGCAATTCCGTATAACGTATCACCTTTTTGAACTACATATTTAGGTGAGTTGGAAACCTCTGCTACCTCTGGAGAATAATTTCTCTTTCTAGGTTTTCCGCCATCATATTTATCTAAATTATAACGCTCTATTAGATCTATCAATTTCTTAGGATACATTCTATCTGTTGCATATCCCGCAGATCTCAGTCCTTTTGCCCAACCTTCATAATCCTCTATATCCAGTTCAAAAAGATCTGCATATCGTCTTCTAGTACTTAAGAAAAGAGAATGATCCCGATAGGAGAATTTTGGATCGTTGTATTTCCTAAAACATTCCTGAGATTTATCATCATCATGATATACTTTATCTCCATCCCAATCATGGCATTTAATTCCGAAGTGATTATTTGCTCTTTGAGACAAGGTTCCTCTCCCCGCTCCAGATTCTAAAATTCCCTGAGCCAAAGTAATACTGGCAGGAATTTTATAAAGCTGCATTTCTTCTATGGCGATATGAGCAAATTCGTCTATATATTCCTGTACAACATCTGCATAACTCCCAGATGATGTTCGTTGTCTCACATTATTGTTAACCTCTGCAGGCGTATCCTTATTTCTTTTGGAAACAACTTCTCTCCTATTTTCACTTTTTCTAGAAGCTACCTTTTTTTTACTTCCGCAAGAGGATAATGCACAAAGTAGAAATAAGCTTAAAATAAGTTGTATTGCTTTCAGTTTAAACATCTAGTAATGGAAGATTTTTTTTAGACAACATTTTGTTCATTCCCTCGATGCCCTGAAGCCCTCCGGTATGAACGGCTAAAATACGGGAATTTTGAGGAAATGCCGAATTTTGTATCATATCAAAAATACCAAAAAGCATCTTTCCTGTATAAACGGGATCTAATGGAATCTGGTATTCTTTTCTGAAGTTATTTATAAATGAAATTAAAGTAGCATCAGTTTTCGCATAGCCTCCAAAATGATAGTCTGTAGCAAGTTCCCAGTTATTTTTTTTTGTAAATTTTTTTATTTCTGAAGCTAACCAATCCCCTTTTAAAGCAGGAAAACCAATAACTTTTTGATTGGGAGAAGCCGAATTTATTATTCCGGCAATAGTGCCTCCGGTTCCAACAGGGGAGCAAATAAAATTGAAACTTTCGTCTTCTGGCTCAAGAATTTCTTCACAACCTTTTATTGCCAGATCGTTGGTTCCACCTTCAGGAATTAAATAGAATTCCCCGAATTTTGATGTGAGATCCTGCATAAAACCCGGATCTGTTTTGTTTTTATAGGCTTCTCTAGAAATAAATTCCAATTGCATTCCGCAGGTTATTGCATATTTTAAGGTAGCATTCTGCTGAAGCGTTTTTTCAAGATCTTCACCCAACTCCTCTCCTCTTATAACTCCAATCGTTTTAAAACCGAATCTTTTCCCGGCTGCTGCAGTTGCTGCGATATGATTGGAAAAAGCACCTCCAAATGTTAAGAGCGTAGTATAATTGCTTTTAGATGCTTCTTCTAAATTATACTTAAGTTTTCTAAACTTGTTTCCAGAAATAAAGGGATCTATAAGATCTTCCCTTTTAAGATAAAGAGAAATATTAGCAGCTTCAAAATGCGCCACTAACTGATTTTTAGAAGAATTTAAATTGAGACTTGCTTCCTGCATAGCGCTGCAAAGATTCAAAAAATGAATTCAAAAAAGAGCGGAAAACAATATCTATTTTAGGTTTTAAAGATATTTCACAAAATTCCATCGAGGTCTGCGTTTTATAAAGTCTGGCTCCAACTCGTTCGCATAAGCTTCTTTTTCAAAAGAAATATTGCAATATGCCAGTTTCCTGTCTTTTAATTGAAGCCATCTAATAAAGAATTCTACAACATACCAAAGATAGAATGCCAACACCAAAAGTTCTGCTTGCTGTTGCAAATGGATCTTTTCATGATTGATCAAAATGAGATCTTGTTTGCAAGATTCATCTTTCACGATCACAAAAGGCCAAAGGCTAATTCCGCTGAAACCCTTCGCCAATATAAATTTGTTTACTACAACAATCATTGGCGGAAGTTAAGAATTTGTATTTTTGTAACATGAGCAATTTCCCTGAAAAAATCCCCATAGAAGATGGCGATTTTTATCTTACTCCAGAAGGCTATAAATGTTTTACAGAACAGTACCATTTAAAGCGCGGCTACTGTTGCCAGAGTGGTTGCAGACATTGCCCTTATGGTTTCAGTAAAAAAACGAATAGTATAGAATAAGCTAGATTGCTTCAGTTGAAAACAATCTTTCTAAAAAATAAATCAAAATATGCCCGAGTTAAATTTTAAAGAGCAAATTCTTCAAGGAATACCTTCAAAACTTCCGAAGAAAAAACAATATGATCCTTCCATTAATCACGCTCCTAAACGCAAGGAAATTTTAAATGATGAGGAAAAAGTGTTGGCTTTAAAAAATGCACTAAGATATTTTGATGCGAAATATCATGCTGAGTTGCTTCCAGAATTCAAAGAAGAATTTGAAAAATATGGCCGCATTTATATGTTCAAATTTAAACCTGAATATAAAATTTATGCGAGACCGGTAGAAGAATATCCGGGGAAATGTCTGCAAGCAAGAGCTATCATGCTTATGATCCAGAATAATCTGGATCCTGCGGTAGCACAACATCCAGAAGAATTGATCACCTATGGAGGAAATGGTGCAGTTTTTCAGAACTGGGCGCAATACTTATTGGTGATGAAATATTTGGCGGAAATGGAAGAAGATCAAACCTTAGTGATCTACTCCGGGCATCCTATGGGTTTATTTCCATCTAATACCAATGCTCCACGAGTGGTGGTAACTAATGGAATGATGATCCCTAATTATTCGCAACCAGATCATTGGGAAAAATTTAATGCGTTGGGAGTTACTCTATACGGGCAAATGACGGCTGGGAGTTACATGTATATTGGCCCGCAAGGAATTGTTCATGGAACAACGATTACAGTGCTAAATGCAGGAAGAAAAATAGCAAAGAATAATGAGGATCTTTCCGGGAAACTTTTTATCACTTCCGGTTTAGGAGGAATGAGCGGGGCACAACCAAAAGCAGGAAATATTGCAGGTTGTATTACCGTTTGTGCCGAGATCAATCCAAAAGCAGTTCACACTCGCCATTCTCAAGGTTGGGTAGACGAAGTTTGTACAGAATTAGATCAATTAACAAAGCGAGTCAATAAAGCCAAGGAAAAAAAGGAAGCGGTTTCTATAGCATATCAAGGAAACATTGTAGATGTTTGGGAACATTTTGAAAAGGAAGAGGTATTTATTGACTTGGGAAGTGATCAAACCTCTTTACATAATCCGTGGGCGGGAGGATATTATCCAGTTGGAATGAGTTTGGAGGAATCTAATGAAATGATGGCTCAGGATCCAGAACAATTTAGAATTAAGGTTAAGGAAAGTTTACACAGACAAACCACAGCAATAAATAAACATACCGAACGAGGAACCTATTTTTTCGATTATGGAAATGCGTTTCTTTTAGAAGCCTCTAGAGCAGGAGCCGATATCTATAAAAATGAAAACGGGAAATTTGTAGATTCTAGTTCCTTTGATGCTTCAGATCTTGAAAATGCGGCTTTTGCATATCCTTCTTATGTGCAGGACATCATGGGCCCAATGTGTTTCGATTATGGCTTCGGACCTTTCCGTTGGGTTTGTGCGTCTGGATCACAGGAAGATCTGGATAGAACAGATAAAATAGCAACAGAAATTTTAGAATCCTTAAAAAAAGATGCGCCGGAAGAAATTCAATCACAACTTTCAGATAACATTAAATGGATCAAAAATGCAAAGTCTAATAACTTAGTTGTTGGCTCTAAAGCAAGGATCTTATATGCAGATGCTATTGGAAGGATAGAAATTGCTAAAGCTTTTAATAAAGCGATTGCTAACAAAGAAATTGGGCCAATTGTACTTGGAAGAGATCATCATGATGTATCCGGAACCGATTCGCCATTTCGAGAAACCTCTAATATTTACGATGGATCTCGATTTACAGCAGATATGGCCATTCAAAATGTGATTGGAGATAGCTTTAGAGGAGCTACTTGGGTTAGCATTCATAATGGTGGTGGAGTTGGTTGGGGAGAGGTTATAAATGGGGGCTTCGGCATGGTTCTTGATGGTTCTAAGGAAGCTGAAGACCGCTTAAAATCTATGTTATTTTGGGATGTAAACAATGGTTTAGCAAGACGTTCATGGGCTCGAAATAAAGAAGCCATGTTCTCTGTAAAAAGAGCAATGGAACAAGAACCTAAACTGAAAATAACCATGCCTAACCTTGTAGATGATTCGTTATTTTCAGAATAAAAACCACAAACCACTTAAAACTTGATTTATGAAAATCTTTAAAATTACCTCCGTGCTTCTTCTACTAGCTCTAGGATTTACGTCCTGCAGTACTGTTCGAGTAGCTTCAGATTACGATCAGCAAGTCAATTTTAATCAATACAAAAGTTTTGCCTTTTTTAAACCAGGTATAGATAAAGCTGAAATTTCAGACCTCGATAAAAAGAGAATCTTACGTGCTATTGAAGAAGAGATGCTAGCAAAAGGATTTACCAAATCTGAAGAACCAGATGTTTTGGTAAGTATTTTTACTAAAACAAACGAAAATATAAACATCTATCAGAATAGAAATATGTACGGTTATGGCTGGGGATGGAATCCGTGGTATTGGGGAGCAGGAGCTAATACCGTTAGTACTACAAGTGAAGGAACCCTTTATATCGATCTTATAGATGCAAAAGGAAAAGAATTAGTATGGCAAGGTATGGGTACTGCCGCTCTTGCTAAAGAGGTGAATAGAAAACAAGATCGAATCAACGAAATTGTTGAGCAGATCATGGAAAAATATCCTCCAGCAGAAGAAAAAAAATAGTGTAAAAGCCTCCAATTGGAGGCTTTTTTATTTTAAAAGAATTTCAGAAATTTAGAAAGCCCTTATTTTTGAAAACCTATTTTGTATCTTTATACTCACATTAAATGAGCTACCAATTATGTTAGAGAAAATTGAGTCTAATGAGATCTTAGATCGTTTACCAGCACATCTTAAGCAATTTATTAAACCACAAGATTATAGCGAATACAGCGCTATAAATCAAGCAGTATGGCGATATGTAATGCGCAAAAATGTGGATTATTTAAGCAAGGTTGCCCATAGCTCATATTTAGAAGGTTTAAAACAAACTGGAATTTCTATAGATCATATTCCAAACATGTATGGAATGAACAGGATCTTACAAGAAATTGGTTGGGCTGCTGTTGCAGTAGATGGATTTATTCCTCCAGCTGCTTTCATGGAATTTCAGGCGTTTAATGTGCTAGTAATTGCAAGTGATATTCGGCAAATAGATCATATTGAATATACTCCTGCGCCGGATATTATACACGAAGGTGCTGGGCATGCTCCTATTATAGCAAATCCGGAATATGCCGAATATTTAAGACGTTTTGGAGAGATTGGTTGCAAAGCCATATCCAATGCTAAGGATTATGAAATTTATGAAGCTATTCGCCATCTTTCTATAATAAAAGAGGCAGAAGACACTTCTGAAGATGAAATCAAAAAAGCAGAGGATAAGGTAGAGTACCTACAAAATAATATGGGTGAGCCAAGTGAAATGGCGCAGATCAGGAATTTACACTGGTGGACTGTAGAATATGGTCTTATTGGAACGGTAAAAGACCCAAAAATATATGGTGCCGGCTTGCTTTCCTCAATTGGTGAAAGCGCTTGGTGTATGACAGATGAAGTTAAAAAAAGACCGTACAGCATTGAAGCTGCAAAGCAAGAATTCGATATTACAAAACCACAACCTCAATTATATGTAACTCCAGATTTCGCACATTTAAGTAGCGTACTGGAGGAGTTTGCCAATACCATGGCATTAAGACGCGGTGGATTAGAAGGAATTAAAAAACTTATTAACTCGAAAAACATTGGAACTATAGAGCTGAGTACTGGTTTACAGATCTCAGGAAATTTCACCAATGTAATCGAACATGAAAACGATCCGGTTTATTTTCAAACCACAGGAGAAACTGCGCTTTCCTATAGAAATAAAGAATTAGTAGGGCATGGTACTCATAATCATGCTGAAGGATTTGGTTCTCCAATTGGAAAACTTCTGGGCATAAATCTGGCTATTGAAGATATGAGCCCCAGAGATCTTAAGGCTTATGATATCTATGAAGGCGAAAAGATCACTTTTGAATTTGCTGGTGGAATTAAAGTTGCTGGAAGAATAATTACTGGAACCAGAAATTTACAAGGCAAGATTATTTTAATCAGCCTAAAAGATTGCACCGTCACTCACAATGAAACTATTTTATTTCAGCCAGAATGGGGTAACTATGACATGGCTGTTGGAAAAGAAATTGTATCAGCTTTTGCTGGGCCTGCAGATGCTCTTTCCTTCGATCTTATTACCCATAAACCTTCTAGCACAACCATTAAAAGCAAGAAAAATTCAGAAAAACTTGAATTAGAAACTTTATATGAGTCGGTACGAAATATTAGAGACGGGGAAAATGCTAAATTCTCCTTGCAAGCAGCCTTCGATCTGGTTAAGAAATATCATTCTCAGGATTGGCTGTTAGCTGTAGAGATCTATGAATTAGTGATTCATCATGACCCTAAACTTTCGCAGGAGATCAAAACCTATCTACTAGAAGTTAGAAATAAACGTCCTGAAGTTTCACATTTAATTGATGGTGGAGTTGAACTAATAGAAAGCTCCCTAGTCACAGATTAAATAATTATATAAAAATTAGTCCTCATTTTAAGATTTCGCTGTAGATGAAATCAATTAAAATGAGGATTTTATATTTAATTAAAAGTAATATAATTTTATATTCAAAAAAATCTTAATTTTATATAATTGCTTACTAATTAATTAGTTAGTACAAAAGCATCCATTTCCCTACAGTAAACACCCCTTAAATTTTTATTAATTATAAAATTACTAATCATGAAAATTTCATCGATAGTTAGAATCTTTTTGGGGTTATCACTTTTTATACTATTCAGTTGTAAAGAGAAAGATGAAGAACCGGGTCTGGTTAAAGCTGACGATCCTTCGGAAGTTCGACAAATAATTGAAGCTAAGAACAAGCAAGTAGAAGAATGGACCAAACAAGGCCTAGTAGATTCGCTAAGTTCTATTTTTGCAGATAATGTTATCCAAATGCCACCAAATCAACAGCCTATTGAAGGGATTAAACTGTTTAAAAGTGATTGGAGAGAAAATTTAGCACAAGGCGTTTGGGACTTTAATATTCAAACCAAGGAAGTAAAGGTGTGCGGAGAAATGGCTGTGGAATTAGGAACTTTTAAATTGCACTTCACTCCTAATCAACACGGGAATATGCCTGAGTTTAATGATGAAGGAAATTATGTAGTTCTCTGGGAAAAGATAGATGGAAGCTGGAAAATTGTTTGGGATGCCCCGGTTAGTAGCATGGGAATGGAATCTATGACCAAAAATGATACGATAAAAGAAGATAAGGTGGTTTTCGCCAATAAAAGTGGTTCTAGATTAAAAGAACACGCCACGTATACCAAAAAGGAAAACACTGTTACCTTAAAATAATCTGTAACTTATAATTTTATAGATTCCATAGCATCGGAGCTTTCTATGGTATTTCCATTATATTCTAATTTCCAACCCATGGTGTTAGTAAGAATATAGATCTTCTGAAGCTCGCTAATCAATCGATTCTTTGCATTGGACTTTAGAGAAGACTTTTCAATTTTCTCTCGTAAAGACTTCTGAATTCGCTTTTGAATGCTATTATAATCTTCAGCATCAAACTGATTCAGATAATCCTGTGTTACATCGTAATATTGAATATTTGGATTTATTGAAATCTCTTCTTCCGGAATAAAAGTGATGGTAACCGTTTTAGTTTTAGGATCTACTTCTGTTTTTAACTTACTAAGATCATAAGCAACGGTAACATCGGCATTTACAATGATTAATGCCTTCTTTCTAGCAGAAAGTATGTCTATGTAATATTTCTTCGAATCTTTATAAGAGAAGACCTGAGCAAAGTTCCCTTCGGTAACTACCAGTTTTCCAACATTTTTAATTTGCTTTTCTATAAGGCCAGTACTCTCAATAAGCAGGTCGCGATCTTTTTGCTGATTATCATAATATTGATAGGCAATAAACCCAATAATCACAACAACTACCAAAAGTAAAACTTTCCTCATCCCAATAATTTTTGGTTAAAGATACAAATATGTTTAAAAGCTATTCGGATGAAATTTAACGGAAAGACATAAAAAAACTAATGGACGGCCCCACCCGTCCATTAGCTAATAATTCTAAAATCTACCCCAACAAATTTTAGAAACTATCTCCAAGATCAAATCAGCTTTCACTTTCGTTTAGTTCTAATTTTGCTTCCGAAGAATAATTAAAAATACAAAATTTCTAGAATCAGACAAGCGTCCGAATAATATTTTTCTTTATAAATTTTTGCAAGTCAAGCATTTAGCTTATTAATTATAATAAAGTTATTAACAATTTTTGTGTAATTAGAGTTGATAATTCTGAGAATTGTTTACAATTTTCAGAATTAAATTATAGAAGAAAAATTAAAATTTAGAAGTTGGAATCTTCAGTTTTAAAAGGGTAATCTTTCGTTTTAGATCCTCTAAAAACTTTTGATGCTTTTCTGAATTTTCGTTAAAAGCGCGATGTGATAATCCATTATGAATACCATCTATTTCCTTGAACAATTCGGTAGCTTGTTGGCTTAGCCATGCAGTTGTAAACCTAGCCCAGATGTAATCTACTGCTAACTTATTTGGATGCAACATGTCTTCCGAATAAAAGCGGTAATCCCTTAGCTCATCAAGCATGATCTCATACGCTGGAAAGTAGTAAGAGGCAGATTTTTCACCCCTTTTATTTAAGCTCAAATATTGATGAATTGCCGTAATTAAATGAGCTTTGCTCTGCTGATTTTCTATAAAACCATCTCGCAAATGCCTCACAGGAGAAACTGTAAATACCAAATTTAATGAACCGTTGATTGTTGATAACCTTTGCTTTATATTGTTGAAAACTTCTATAATTTCAGGCACAGATAAAAGCTCTTTTTGGAAGTTTTTTTGTAAAACTTTGTGACAATTAGCCACGATTTTAACAGATTCTAGATGTGTATAATACCAAGAAGTGCCAAAAGTCAAGACTAAATGTGTCGCTTTTTCCAAAAATTGTCGAGTAGATTGGAGCGAAGAATTCAAGTTTTCAAGTAACTCATCCTTGCTTTCAGTATTCATACAGCTATGAGCATCAAAACAGTGCCACTGTTCATCAGAAAAAAAGATGTCTTTGTCGGTGTACTGATAATTCGTGCAAACTTTTTCTATAAAGTTCTCGATCGCCTTTGGATGATAAAAAATCCCAAACGGATTAATTAGCGTCTCAAATTGATAACGCTCCAGCTTTTTACTAATATTCTCTACAAAGCAAGAACCTAAAAGTAAGATCTTGGAATTATGATCTATTTTAGGTTCTTGTTCTATTATGGGTACAGAAGTAGTAAATTTCATGAATTAAGTATCTGTGCCTAAACACATCTTTTATTGAATATACTCTTTTGCTTTTTCTAAAGCTATAGAGATCCCTTCTGGATTTTTACCGCCGGCAGTTGCAAAGAACGGCTGACCTCCTCCTCCACCTTGTATAAATTTCCCAAGTTCTCTCACCACTTTTCCAGCGTCCAAATTTTTAGAAGCTACCAGTTCTTTAGAGATATAACACGACAAAAGTGCTTTCCCGTCTTGTTCTGATGCTAGTAACAAAAATAAGTTATCTGCATTTTCACCAAGTTGAAATGCCAGATCCTTAATTCCACCGGCATCTAGATCTACTTTTTTAGCTAAGAACATTACGTCACCAACCTCAGATAATTCCTGCTGAAGTTCTCCTTTAAGATTTTTGGCTTTGTCTCTTAATAATTGATCCAGTTGTTTCTTTAAATTGGTATTCTCTTCTTGAAGATTTTGAATAGCCTTTAAAGGATTGTTACTGTTCTTCAACTCTGCTGAAATATCATGCAACATTGCTGCTTGCTCTGTAAAATAAGCTTTTACCGCATCTCCTGTAATAGCTTCAATCCTTCTAATTCCTGCAGCAACTGCACCTTCAGAAGCGATCTTGAAATACCAGATATCGGCAGTATTCTTCACATGAGTACCTCCACACAATTCCATAGAGTTCCCAAATTTTATAGCTCTTACAGAATCCCCATATTTCTCACCAAACAATGCAATTGCTCCTTGTTCCACAGCTTCAGCATAGGTTAGATTAAGCTGCTCATTCAAAGAATTATTTTCTTGAATTCTTGCATTCACAAAATTTTCTACTTTTTCAAGCTCTTCAGCGGTTAACTTACTAAAATGCGAAAAATCGAACCTTAAATGATCCTGATTAACCATAGAACCTTTTTGCTCTACATGCGTTCCTAATACATGTCTTAGTGCTTGATGCAACAAGTGTGTTGCAGTATGATTAGCCTCAGTTCTTAATCTAGTGGTTTTATCCACCTTCGCCATTAAGGGAGCACTTAAATCTTTTGGTAATTGTTTTGTGAAGTGAATTATAAGGTTGTTTTCCTTTTTTGTGTCTAATACCTGAATTCTTTCAGCATCTAAAGAAAGTACGGTTCCTTTATCACCAACTTGCCCTCCACCTTCTGGATAAAAAGGGGTTTTATTGAAAACAACTTGGTATAATTCTCCTTGTTTTTTACTTTCTACTTTTCTATAACGAGTAATTTTAACATCGCTTTCCAATCTGTCATATCCAACAAAAGTCTCTGACTCTTCTGCTCCTAAAACGGTCCAATCTCCTGCAGTAACTACAGAGGCCGCTCTAGACCTATTTTTTTGTTGCTGAAGTTCTGTATTAAACTCTTGTTCATTTAAACTGAAGCCTCGCTCTCTTAAAATTAGCGCCGTAAGATCTATTGGAAATCCAAAAGTGTCGAATAATTCAAATGCTTTTTTTCCTGAAACCGTTTTTCCTTCAGTTTCTGAAATAATTTTTTCTAATAATAACAATCCTTGATCTAAGGTTCTTAAGAAAGATTGTTCCTCTTCTCTAATTACATTTTCTATTAAGCCTTTCTGAGATTTTAATTCTGGAAAAGCTTCACCCATTTGAGCACTTAATGTACTCACCAATTTATATATAAAAGGTTCTTTAGTATCTAAAAAGGTAAATCCATAACGTATTGCTCTTCTTAAAATTCGTCTTATAACATAGCCCGCACCAGTATTACTTGGCAATTGCCCATCTGCAATAGAAAATGAAACCGCTCTTAAGTGATCTGCGATCACACGAATGGCAATATCTGTTTTCTCTGACTTTCCGTAAGTAGATTTAGTAACCTTCTCTATACTTTCTATAATAGGTGTAAAAACATCGGTATCGTAATTAGATTTTTTATCCTGAAGCACCATACATAAACGCTCGAATCCCATTCCCGTGTCCACGTGTTGCGCAGGAAGTTTTTCCAAAGATCCATCTGCCTTACGGTTGAATTCCATAAAAACCAGATTCCAAATTTCTACTACCTGAGGATGATCTGCATTTACAAGCTCTCTTCCAGGTACTGCTGCTTTCTCTTCTTCGGTTCTAAGATCAACATGAATTTCAGAACATGGACCACAAGGTCCTTGATCTCCCATCTCCCAGAAATTATCTTTTTTGTTTCCGTAGATAATGCGCTCCTCCGGTACAATTTCTTTCCAAAGATCTAATGCTTCTTGATCTAGACCAAGTTTATCTCCATCTGTGCTACCTTCAAAAACCGAAACATATAAAAGTTCTTTATCTACTTTAAATACATCAGTAAGTAATTCCCAAGCCCAATGAATAGCTTCTTTCTTAAAATAATCTCCAAA
>CAZWSP010000013.1:22000-33402 GCA_964636585.1 uncultured Antarcticibacterium sp. | reverse complement strand
TACAACAAAAGAAACTTGCGGAAATGATCACAGAGATCACCAAAGCACAGTTATTAGCTTGGAGATTGGGAGTGCTTAGAAATGAAGGAAAAGCAACTTCAGCCCAGATCTCTATGGCAAAAAGAAATAACGTAGACATGGCCTTGAAAGTAGCCAGAGAAGCTAGACAAGTGTTAGGTGCTATGGGAATTACTGGAGATTATAGCATTATGAGACATATGATGAATCTTGAAAGTGTAATTACCTATGAAGGTACTCATGATATTCACTTATTGATAACAGGGATGGATATTACTGGAATTCCAGCTTTTAATTAAGATAAATATTAAATTTAAAAAAAGGGCAACTTCATGAAGTTGCCCTTTTTTTATTTTTACTATTGTCATATTGAGCTTTTCGAAATGTTCTAGCTTTTATTAAAAACTTAGTATTGCACAATTCGAGTATTTTATATTGCTGTTTTTAAGTTTATACAATCGTTAAACTTTTTTAAAAAGCCGGACAAAGGTTTTAATTTTCAAGCTCTTAAGACTATTTTTGTAGAAATATAAGATTGAAAATGATACAGGAAATCAACACCGCCCTACAGCCACAAACCAACCAGCTTTTAAATCATCCTCTTTATTCCAAAATCACTTCTCCAGAACATTTAAAATGTTTTATGGAGCACCACGTTTTTGCGGTATGGGATTTTATGTCTTTACTAAAAGCGCTTCAAGAAAAGCTGACTAAAACAACAACTCCATGGGTTCCTGTTGGAAATCCTGAACTTAGATATTTGATTAATGAAATAGTTCTTGCCGAGGAAACCGATATCAATCTCTTCGGAAAAAGACAAAGTCATTTTGAAATGTATTTAGATGCTATGGATAAAAGTGGTGCAAATAGAAGGAAAATAGAAGATTTTCTTTTACAGATTACGCATGGAACAGATGTCTTTTTGGTTATAGCGGCAAGCGACCTTCCAATAAGTATCAAGCAATTCTTGAAATTCACTTTTGAAATAGTTGCTGAAGGGAAACCACATAAGATTGCAGCAGCCTTTACTTTTGGAAGAGAGGGATTAATTCCGGATATGTTTACCTCCATCATTAAAAATATTCAGCAGCAATTCCCTGAAGAAGACCTAAAACTCTTTAAATATTATTTTGATAGACATATAGAGCTAGACGCAGATGAGCATGGCCCTATGGCGTACCAAATGGTTGAAGAACTTTGCGAAAACGACCCTATCAAGAAAAATGAAGTAGAGCAAGTTGCAAGAGAAGCCTTAGAAAGTAGAATTGCACTTTGGGATGGAATTGAGGAGCAAATTACTACAAGTACGTCAGCTTTAAAGATGGTTAACTGAGGAAAAAGTGCGTTAATTAACCATCTTTAAAGTTTTCTTGAATCTCAAATATTATTATTTAGTTAATTCAAATTTAGATTTTAAATTTTCTTCAGAATTACTACCAACAAATACTTCAAAATCTCCTAATTCATATACATGGTCTAAACTGGAATTATAGAATTTTAAATCTTCCACAGTTAAATCAAAGCTAACCGTTTTAGTTTCCCCTTTTTTCAAAGCTATCTTTTGAAAACCTTTTAATTGCTTAACAGGTCTAGTAACAGATCCTACCAAATCTCTTATGTATAATTGAACGATCTCTTTTCCGTCATAATTCCCTGTATTTTTTACCTCTACCGAAATTTCCAAAGATGAATTTTCAGATAACTTATCGGTACTAAGTTTTAAATGATCATAGCTGAAGCTAGTATAACTTAATCCGTATCCAAATGGGTACAATGGCTCGTTACGTTCATCTATATAATTAGAACGGAATTTTTCAAAATTCCCTTCTGAATTACCAAGTGGTCTTCCTGTGTTTTTATGACTATAATAAATAGGGATCTGCCCTACACTTCTAGGAAACGTAGCGGTAATTTTTGCTGAAGGATTTACATCACCAAATAAAACATCTGCAATAGCATAGCCTGCTTCTGTTCCAGCAAACCAAACATCCAAGATTGCGGGCACCGTTTTATTTTCTTCGGTAAGGACTAATGGACGACCATTAAATAGAACCAAAACCACCGGCTTCCCTGTATTCAGCAAAGCTTGAAGTAGATCTTTTTGAACCTGTGGAATTGAAATGTTGGTGCGGCTACTACTTTCTCCACTCATTTCTGCTGCTTCACCTATTGCAGCAATAATTACATCTGCTTTGGAAGCGATTTCAAGTGCTTCATTTAATAGTTCTTCATCAGATCTTCCGTCTCTCGGGATTTCCTTCCCGAACATGGTCCCTCTTTCCTCAAAACTTTTATCATAAGAGAGATTACTCCCTTTAGCATATATTACAGAACCAGAATCTCCAACCACTTCTTTAATTCCTTGAAGTACAGAAATAGATTTTTCTTGAGGTGTTGCTACACTCCAAGTTCCAGCCATGTTTTCACTAGTATTCGCCAAAGGCCCAACAACTGCAATAGTTCCAGACTTTTTAATTGGCAAAAGGTTTTTCTCGTTTTTTAACAAAACCATAGATTGAGCTGCCACTTCTCTTGCAAAAGATCTGTTTTCTGAAGTGAAAATTTCAGATTTAGCCCTATTTTCATCTATATATCTATAAGGATCTTCAAATAAACCTAACTCATATTTTGCCTCTAGAATTCGTCTTACTGAGGCATCAATTTTCTTAATAGATACTTTACCTTCATCTAATGATTTTTTTATAGTTAATACAAATCCCTCTCCTACCATATCCATATCTATTCCCGCATTCATAGCTAAAGCTGAAACAGTTTGAAGGTCACCCATTCCATGATCTATCATCTCATTGATCCCTGTATAATCTGTCACTAAAAATCCTGAAAAACCCCATTGGGATCTTAATACATCTGTAAGCAACCATTTATTACCTGTAGCAGGAATTCCATCTACTTCATTAAATGAAGCCATAACAGATCCTACCCCAGCTTCTATTGCCGCTTTGTATGGTGGGAAATAGTCGTTATACATACGTATTCTGCTCATATCCACAGTGTTGTAATCACGACCAGCTTCGGAAGCTCCATATAATGCAAAATGTTTAACCGTTGATAATATGGTGTTATTCTTGCCAAGATCTTCTCCCTGATAGCCACGAACCATAGCTTTTGCTATTTCACCTGCCAAATATGGATCTTCACCATTCCCTTCAGAAACACGACCCCATCTTGGATCTCTAGAAATATCTACCATAGGAGAAAATGTCCAGTTTATCCCATCTGCACTCGCTTCTTGTGCTGCAATTCTTGCTGTTTCTTGTATTAAAGGAATATCCCATGAAGTTGATAAACCAAGTGGAATTGGAAAAGTAGTTTCATATCCATGAATTACATCCATTCCAAATAATAAAGGTATTTTCAGTCTACTCTCTTCAACTGCGATCTTTTGAACTTCTTTTATTTTTCCAACAGATTTAATATTGAATAAGCCTCCTATTTTTCCTTCCTTTATTTTTTTTGCAACATCAGAACTTTTGGACTGGCCGGTTGTAATATCCCCAGAAGCAGGTAAATTTAACTGACCCAATTTCTCTTCCAAAGTCATTACAGAAATTAGAGAATCAATTTTCTTATTCATTTTAACCTTATCGGCCTTAAATGCAGAATAATCATTTTGATTTGTATTATTTACAGCTACTTTATTTTGGGCATTTATAGTTAGAGAACAACTACAAATAGCTAGTATTATAAGATTCTTTCTAAACATCGGGATGTTTTTATGTAAGTATTTAATTTTCAACTTTTATTTTTTCTGAGCTAATAACCATTTATACAATTCTGGATTATTATAGGTTTCTGTCCAGCTATTATGGTTTGCAAAAGGGTAGATTGTATATTTTACATCGTTTCCTGCTGCTTTAAGAACATTTACCATATTATTACTATTTTCCGGCAGAACCACATCATCTAAAGCTCCATGAAATACCCAAATCGGCATATCTTTAATATGTGATATATTTCTATAGATGGGTCTATAAATTGCTCCACAAACCGGCGCTAAAGCGGCAAACAGCTCTGGATATTCTCCTCCGGCAGCCCATACTCCGTATCCTCCCATACTTAATCCAGTGAGGTAAACTCTGCTTTTATCAATTTTATTCTCCTTGATCACTTTCTTTACTAGAGCAGCAATTTCATGGGGTTGCCAATAAACATCTTCAGGACATTGAGGAGCTAGTATAATCGCATTGATTTCATTGCCATCTTTAATATATTGTAAGGGTCCATTTGTAGCTACTCTTGAAAGATCTGTTCCTCGTTCTCCTGCTCCGTGAAGAAATACAATAAGGGGAAAATCTTCTTTAGAATCTTGATACCCTTTAGGAGTATATAACAAATAGTCAAGCTTTACTGGAATTTCTACTTTTTCATCAAAAGAATGCTCGGAAATCTGAGAGTAAGTTGAGGTGTAAAAAACTATGAATAGTATGCTTAAATATTTTTTCATGATGATATTTTTAATATTTAAATTCTAATTTATCTAATCCAGTTTTAATTTCTTCAGCTCCCATAAAAAGATCCCAGATAAGGGCAGATCTATAATTTTCTATCATAACTACCATTGGACCTTGATCTATCGCCAAGTATTTTTGTGCCGCCCAATCTTCACCTTCCAAACTAAAGGCATCATAAAATCCTGCCGGACCCCAAGTAAGTTCATGAAGATCGTTGTAAAAAAAAGACATAGCTGCTAATGATTCTTGTGGAACATACGGAATAGAACTAATTGCAGCGGTAGGTGAGATTACACCACTGTCATTCGTAGGGGAATGAGCAGTGTAACCAATTGTATTATCCTTATTTCTTGTATAACTAGCAGTTAAGCCCCAAACATTTTTACCATATCCTTCAAAATTTTTAGGGTTTTCAACACAATACAAATAATCTATTTTTGAATGATTTACATTTAAATTCCAATAGTTAGCATATTGATCTGAGAGTCCTTTTGGATTTAATCCTAAGTAAGAATAATGAGCCCAAAATAAAGGACCTCCAAATTCTGTAGCGCCATTATGCTGAAGTATTAGCGGTAGATCATATTTTGTATTTGTGCTTTTTATGTTTCCATTTCGTGCCCAACCTTTATGATATGCTGAAGGAGAAATGGCATGCGTAGGAGATGCCGCTGCAAGTATGTATGTTATAAGCGTTTCATTATAGCCTTCTAATGGAAAATTCATTTCCCAATTATAATCTGGAGACCAATGCCAATACAACACCTCTTTTTTATTTGTGTACCAATCCCAATCTATTCCTTTCCAAAGTGCATCATACTTTTCTGCAACCGCTTTTTCTTGTTCATTCCCGTTTTTAAGATATTCTCTTATCACTATAAATCCTTGAGCTAAAAAAGAAGTTTCTACAAGATCTCCGCCATTGTCCATTTTTCCAAAGGGCTTAGTTTTTCCGGTTTCGCCATTTATCCAGTGCGACCAAGCTCCATGATATCTGTCCGATTTAGCAAGAAAATCTGCTATCTTATTTAATCTCTTAACTCCTTCTTCTCTAGGAATATATTTTCTATCAATTCCTACGATCAAGGCCATCAATCCAAAACCAGAACCACCAGTAGTTACAATATGAGCATCATTTTCAGGATAATCCCCATCTGGATGATAGCGTTCTCTGGCCATCCCGGAATTCGGTTCAGCATATTCCCAAAAGTATTTTAATGTTTGTTTTTGAACAGTATCTAATAATGCTTCACCTTCTAATCTTTCGATTTGATTCTGATTAGATTTTATTGCTAAATTACCTTTCTCCTCCACTTTATGCTTACATGAAGTACTTATGATAATTGTTGCTGTTATAAGATATTTGTAAAATTTCATGAATTAAATTTATTTCGCTTAGTATAAAATATGCTGCACTTCCATAATGGAAGTGCAACATATTGGGCTAATTCAATTAAAATATTAGATTTTAATTAGGTGTAATTGTGATAATAAGTAGAGAATCGAATGAACTATTCCCACTTAATATCGTCTATATAATAAACATCTTCCGCAGTACCATCGGTCTCTCCTACGTTAAAGAAGAATACTACACTTTGATGATTTGCTGAAGCCTGATCACTAAAGTCTACAGTATATTCTGTCCACTTATCAACTACAGAGATATCTATAAAAACCTCTTTTGCAGGAGAAGAACCACCTTCAAGTTTTGCTAATAATGGCACAGCTCTAGAAGTAAGTATTTTGAACTTCAGTTTATTTCTAGTGGAAAGATCGATCACTCCTCCTCTGTTAAACACTAATGCATCATAAGCGTTCATTCCATTTTCAGTCACTTTCAATACCTTATCGCTAACATTTACACCACTTGGGTCTGGATTGTCTACAATTTCAAAAGTTGTGATACAACAGGTGATTGCATAATTCTGTTGACATTCAAAATCATTTACGATATTCATATTGCTTGCAACTCCGTCACAAGGATCAAAAGCCGTGAATTTTAAATCATCTATATAATAGGTATCAGCAGGTGTTCCATCATTTTGACCACCATTAAAGAATAAAACCAATTTCTTATGATCTGAACCTGCCTGATCTGAGAAATCTACAGTGTATTCTGCCCATTCTCCAACCACATCTATATCAGCAAAAACCTCTTTTGCAGGTGAAGTACCACCTTCTAGTTTTACTAATAAAGGCACTGCTCTTTCAGTAAGAATTTTAATCTTAAAATAATTTTTAGTTGAAAGATCAAAAGATTGGGAAGATTCAAAGATTAAGGCATCATAAGCCTCTGTTCCATTATCTATAACCTCTAACACCATATCGCTAGGATTAGCATCTCCAATAATAGGGTTTTCTACTATTGAAGTTGTAATGAAGCCTGGAATTGTTGTGTTTTGCTGACAGTTAAAATCGTTAATAATACTTCTATCTGTAACAACCCCATTACAAACATCAGAAAGCTCAGCAAATTTAAGATCGTCTATAAAATAAACCTGAGTTCCATCTGTCTCTACTCCTGCATTGAAGAATAGCACTATTTTATTGTGATTTTCTGAAGCTTGATCGCTAAAATCGTAAGAATACTCCACCCATTCTCCAGTTTTAGTAATTGAAGCATCTTTTTCTATAGGCGCCGAAGTTCCTCCTTCTAATTTTGCCTTTAAAACTCCTTCAACCGGAGCCAACACTTTTATTTTAAAGACATTATTTGTTGAAAGATTAATAGCTTCGCCATAATCAATAATTACAGCATCATAAGCTCCCATTTCATCTATATACTTCCCAACAAATTTGCTGTTGTTTCTATCAGATTTTAAAGGGTTTGCTATAAGTTCAACTTCAGGAACTTCTTGATTTTTTTGACAATCAAAATCGTTTACTATATTCAAGTTTACAGCTACTCCGGCACAAGGATCTGCCGTAGTTACCCATTTAAGATCATCTATATAATAAACATCCGATCCATCTGTCTCTGCTCCAGCATTAAAAAATAAAACTAATTTAGTATGGTCTTGATTAAATTGATCACTAAAATCAAATGAATATTCTACCCACCCAGAAGTGTTGGTAATATTAGCATCTATCTCTTTCCCTGGTGAGGAACCCCCTTCAAGTTTTGCTTTTAAAATTCCGGCAACACTAGATTTCACTTTAATTTTAAACGTATTATATGTAGAAAGATCGATAGAAGAACCATAATCTATAATCAAAGCATCCCATGGTGCAGAAGGATCATTATACTGTCCAACAAATCGGCTGGTATTTACTCCAGATTCAACTGGATTCAGTACAGATTCAACTCCATCAAGACTAACATTTGCTTGACATTGAAAATCTGAGATTATATTAGGATCTATAACAACGTTGGTTTGCTCGCAGGGAATAGATGCTATTGAAGGAAAAAATTGTTCATCTTCACTACAAGAGGAAAAAATCATTAATAATCCTATCGATATATAACTTAGGAATAGTTTAATTGTTTTCATTATTCAACACGATTTAAGTTAGTTATTCTTTTTATTTCCTTCAAGACCTTTTATTTAATCCTCAAAGACTTAAATATTTGGGCTTGTAAAACTTAATTTTGTTAAGCCTTGTTTTACTTCAGGACAGGACATAAAAAGATCCCATAACAATCCTGTTCTATAATTTTCTATCATTACTATAATTGGTCCTTGATCTATAGCGAGATATTGATTTGAATACCAGTTAGCCGACTTATTAAAGGCATCATAAAATCCATATTGACCCCATAATTTGCCATCAAAATTATAATAGAAATTCCTAAGGGCCTGTATCGACTCATCTGGGGTATAAGGCATTGATGAAAGCGCGGCTGTTGGAGTTATTGTTCCATTATCATTAGTGGGACTATGTGCAGAATATCCCTGATTGTCATCACTCGCAGTTAAACCCCAATTTGTTGCTCCATATCCCTGAAAGCTTTTAGGATTTCTAATACAGTATTCTCTATTAATAAGGGTATGATTAACATTTTGATCCCAGTAATTGGCATATTTATCAGATAAATCCTTCGGATTTAGGCCTAAAAAGGAATAGTGCGCAAAGAACAATGGACCGCCAAAATCTGGACCTAATGGAAGTTGCCATTTCTGGTAATACAACTTTCCATTTATAAAACCGTTGCCCGAAGCCCAACCATTATCATACACATCTGGTTCTATTGAATGAGTTCTAGAAGATGCAGCTAGAACATAAGTAATAAGGGCCTCATTTTGTCCTTTAATTGGAAGGTTAATAATGAAACCTTTTTCTGGAGACCAATGCCAGGTTAGCGATTTTTTGTTATTGGTAAACCAATCCCATTCTACTTGATCCCAAATTAAATTAATTTTATCTCTTAATGCTTTTTCTTCTGAATTGTCCCCATCAAAATATTGCCTAGCAGTAAGTAATCCTTGGATCATAAAGGAGGTCTCCACCAGATCTCCACCATTATCATCAGCGGAAAAAGGAATTACTTTACCAGTATTCCCATTATACCAATGCGGTAAAGCTCCATGAAATCTATCTCCGTTTAAAATAAAGTTTGTAATTGCATTTAATCTTTCCGCAGCTTGTTCTCTGGAAATATAGTTTCTTTCTACTCCTACAATAATTGCCATCACACCAAAACCACTACCTCCAGAAGTTACTATATCTGGACTTTGTCCACCATATGCACTTGCATCTGACCTCTCCCGTGCCATACCACTAACCGGATGCCCAAAATCCCAAAAATACTTAAATGTTTGTTCCTGAACCTTATCCAATAGCTCACTGTCTGTAAGTTGCGGAGGCAATCCAGAACCTGGGTCTACTGGCGTTGGCTTATCTACAGTACTATCTTCATTACTAGAACAAGAGACCAAACCAGTACTTAAAATTCCGAAATATATTAGTATAAGTATGAATCGTGTATGCTTCATGAAAAATGTTTTTTGAATATTATAAATCGCTTATCTTTTAATTAATATCCTGGATTTTGCATTAACTGTCCTTTGCTAAGATCAATTTGAGCTTGCGGTATTGGGAACAATTCATTTTTTCCATCTACAAAATTCTTTCCGTGAGCTCGCAATACTTGTCCAGCTCTACCTTGACGAACAAGATCAAAATATCTATCATGCTCAAATGCAAGTTCTGCTCTACGTTCCTTCCAAACATCCATAAGAGTAACGGTTTCTAAACTTTCAAGTCCCGCCCTGTTTCTCACTAAGTTTATTGGAGTTTTTGCATCGCCTCCAACATTTATAGCTGCTTCTGCATTCATTAAAAGAACTTCAGCATATCTTAAAATTCTAACATTCTTATTTGATTCCCACCTGTCTCCGTTAAAGCTTTCCATAGTCTCACTTACATAAGCCTTTTGATTATATCTGGGATTAAAAACGGTTTCTGCGACTAACTTTCCATCCCAAAGAGTTTCTCCCCTGAAAATGATGGTAGCATCTCTTCTTTCGTCACCTTCTTCATAAAAATTAGTAAGATCTTCAGTAGGAGTATTAAAACCCCACCCCCAGCCTCCGGCTCCTCTGGCTCCTTGGGTTTCATAATATCCTTGTACACCTTTGTTAGGAGTTTCTCCTCTTCCCTGAACTTCAAAGATAGATTCTGAATTATTTTCTCCAATTTCTTTCCAAATATCTTCATAGTCTGGTGTTAAACTGTAGCCTAAACCCTTTACTTCATTAGTAAGTGTTAAAACTTCTTGCCAGTTGCCCTGATACATATTTACTTTTGCCAGTTGGGTTAAGGCAGCACCTTTTGTAGCCCTTCCTAAATCCATACTTGAATAGGAAACAGGTAGACTTTCTATTGCATCATTTAAATCTGAAGTTATGAACGCATATACCTCTTCTTTTGAAACTCTTGTATTCGCAGCATTAATATCATCTTGATTTTGAATATTAGGAACACCTGTTATTAGTGGAACTCCACCAAACATTCTAACCAATCTAAAATAAAATTCAGCCCTTAAAAACTTACTCTCTCCAATTAATCTTGATCTAAGATCTTCATCTATGTCTAAGTCTGGGAGATAATTTAATGCCTGGTTTGCTGCAGCAATACCCTGATAATTCGCTTCCCAAACTTCATTAAAAGATATTGAAGTAGCTGTGAATGTTAGGTTATCCAGAAGATCTTTATCTGTTCCCGTATCGCCAGGATCACTCCCTTTATCGGCATCATCTGAGGTAATACTACTTACTCCAATCCAAGAAAAGGAGCTTTCATTAAAGGCCAAAAATTTATTGTAAACTGCATTCACTAACTCTGTGGCAGCAGTGGGACTAGACAGTGCTTGTTCCGTAGTTTCTCTAGAGGGTTGCACATCCAGAAATTCGTTATCATCGCAGCTTATAAATAAGATTACAAATACACCTGCAATTAGTATGTTAATAAGATTTTTCATAACTAGATTTTATTAAAAATTTAAATTTACACCTACGATGTATGACTTTACAGACGGATATGCATTCAATTCTATTCCTGAAGAGTTACTTAAGGGATCACCATTTCCAGGTAACTCTGGTGTAAATCCAGTAAACTCCTTAAAGATAAATGGGTTCTGTGCCAATGCATAAATTCTGACTTTTTTAACTCCTGAAAAGACATCAGGAAGTGTATAACCAACAGTAATATTATTAATTCTGAAGAAATCTCCACTCTCTAAGAAATAATTAGAGGACAGCGGCACTTCGTTGGAAGGCGAAGGGTTCATATTAGAACCATTGTCGAAATTAAATATGTTGTTAGCTACACTTGCTTCTATGTTCTCACCTCCAAAACGCTGAGCTTTCTTACCATTATACACCATACTCCCTGCATTTCCATAGCCTTGAACATCTAAGTCCCAGCTTTTATATTCGAAACCTGCATTTAT
Organism: uncultured Antarcticibacterium sp.; assembly: GCA_964636585.1. Classification (GTDB taxonomy): domain Bacteria; phylum Bacteroidota; class Bacteroidia; order Flavobacteriales; family Flavobacteriaceae; genus Gillisia. The sequence continues at coordinate 22,020 of CAZWSP010000013.1, read as the reverse complement.
TCCAAAATATAGATCCGGCT
>CAZWSP010000013.1:0-21990 GCA_964636585.1 uncultured Antarcticibacterium sp. | reverse complement strand
AAAATCGGTATAAACAAAATCTCCTCTTTCATCAAAACCTTGAACTTCTAGTAAAAAGAAACTTCCTAAAGGCTGGCCTTGTCTCAGAATCTTTGTTACTTGACCATTATCAATACTCCCTCCCTGTTGTTCAAAAGCAAAAGGATTGGTTATCTCTTCTAAATTATTATCATTTGTAGTTACGTTTCCACCAATATGATATTTAAAATCGCTGCTAATTTGATCATTCCAGTTCAAAGCAAACTCTAAACCTTTATTCCTGATTTTACCAGCATGTGTTAAGGTTATCCCAGTAGCTCCAAAAGCATCTGGTAAACTAATTGGCAAAATTGCATTTCTATTTAGTCTATTATAATAATCAAATTCTCCAGAAAGTCTATTGTCCAGTAGGGCAAATTCCAATCCTAAATCATATTCTTCTGTAACCTCCCACCCAACATTTGGATCTATAATAGCCGTTATCGAAGAACCAGGTACTAAAACTTGATCAGGGCCAAATACATAACCTAAATCTGAATTAAAGGTTAGCACATTTAAAGGAATATTTTGGTTTCCTAATTCTCCCCAACTAGCTCTAAGTTTAAGCGTGTTTATAATATTAGATTCTTTTAAAAAATCTTCATTAGATACCAACCAACCAATACCAACAGATGGAAAATTTCCCCATTTGTCCGGATTATCAGCAAATACACTGGACCCATCTCGTCTTATAGTAGCAGTTAATAAATATTTACTGTCAAAATCATAATTAAGTCTTGCGAAATAGGAACGCAATCTTCTTTTATCTGAAAACCCTCCGCTTACAACGTCTGTTCCTTGTTCCCCATTATTTAATGAGAAAAGATTAGAGTCTTCTGGTACATTGTTTCTTGTACCTGATAGAAATTCATTTTGCTCCTCTTCAGCAGTAGTCCCCAATGTTAACTTAACCGCGTGTTTTTCTACAAATGTCTTGTCAAAAGTTAAAAATGCATCAAATACCCAGTGATAAAAATCATTTTTTGAAACTGATAAAGTATTTCTATTAGGTGAATCAAAATCGGAAACCTGGCGAGTGGGATCCCCTGCAAGAAATTGTTCTAGGTTGGGATTAAAATTGTAAGATTTCCCGTATCCGCTCTCAATACCAAATCTTGTTGTTCCAGTTAAATAATCTGTAAAATCATAAGTTGCTGAAACATTCCCTTGTAAAATAAGATTCTTCCTAGATTCATCATTTAAAGCAAGATCTGCAACGGGATTACCAACATTATTGAATCGTGCTCCTGAATTATCGAATGGAACTCCAAATCTTCCGTCGAAAGTACCACCCACATATCTAACTGGTACAATTGGAGACTGTTTGTAAGCTGTAGTAAATGCGGAAAATGGTTTCGGAATAGAACGGTTAAGAGACAAGGAAATATTTTGATCAAATTTTAACTTTGAAGTTAGGTTGTAACTGGCCTTACCCCTTAAGTTAAGTCTACGGTAGTCATTACCAATTAAAATACCTTTCTCATCAAAATAATTAGCACTAAAATAAGAGGTTATATTCTCGCTACCGCCACTTATGGAAAGGTTGTGATTGGTAACCGTACCTGTTCTTGTTATTTCGTCAAACCAATTAGTATCATATTGCTGATCTTGCCCAAATCGCTGATTTCCGAAGGCAAGATTAGAATAGTTAACAAAACCATTTGCATTTGCCATATCCACCTTACTCAAAACTTCTTTAACTCCAAAATAGGAAGCTACATCAATTTGCATTTTCCCAATCTTTCCAGCCTTCGTGGTAACTATAATAACCCCATTTGCTCCTCTAGTACCATATATAGCCAATGAAGAGGCATCTTTAAGAATATCTATAGTAGTAATATCTTCACTACTTATATTATCAATTCTATCTGTAATGATTCCATCTACAACATAAATAGGATCTCGACCAGCTTGTACAGTTCCTGTTCCTCTTATACGAACTACCGGAGAGCTCCCTGGAGCACCAGAACTAATTATTTGAACACCCGCAGCTTTACCTTGTAAAGACTGAGTTGGTGTTAAAGCGGGCTGTTTTAAAAGTTCTTCTGACTTTATTCTAGTTATAGATCCTGTTACATCTTCTTTTTTGGTGCTTCCGTAACCTACCAATACAACTTCTCCCAAAGATGAAGCACTTTCCATCATATTCACATTAATAGTATTTTGATTTGAAACTTCAATTTCTCTGGTTTCGAATCCTAAAAAACTAAAAACTATAATGTCATTATTATTTGCACTAATAGAATATTTTCCATCAAAATCGGTTATAGTACCGGAAGTAGTTCCCTTCAGATATACGTTTACTCCAGGAAGAGTAATTCCATCAGCTTCCGAGGTAACTGTACCAGATATAATCCTATCCTGAGCTTGTAGTTGAAAATAAAACATATTAAGTAACACAAATAATACAGTAAATTTTGTTTTCATAAGCACAACTATTTTTGAAGAATTAATGTTTTTCAGATTTAAAGACTTATCAAATCACATTTTATATAATGTGATTATACCAAAGCTAAGGCGAGAACTCAGATTGTTAACAAATACCTAATATAAGTAAACACATCAAGTTTAAAGACTACTCTAAAGTACTATAATTTAGCACTTTACAAATAATAAATAAAGTATTTAAAATAAGATAAAAGTATAATGATGAGGAAATGATGTGGTAAAACGTGTTTAATTACAACGTTTTCGTAAGCTATTATAATAATTTATGTAAAAATTTGACCAAATTTTGGTTTTTTGGTAATTCAAACTTCTTTCTTAATCTATATCTGTGCAATTCAACACTTCGGTAAGTAATTCCGACTAAAGGAGCTATTTCCTTTGAGCTTAGATGCATAATTAAATATGCACACATCTTTAAATCTTTTGGAGTAAGATCTGGGAATTTCACTTGTAAATTTTTGAAAAAATCTTCATGAACTTCACTAAAATTCTTATCAAAGAGAGCCCAATCATTTTCTGAATTTGATTGTTCTTCTTTTATATTCATCAATTTTGAATAAAGGGTTTTATTTTCCTTTTTTATATTCGATTTTACTATTTCTCTTTCTATCTCATTCAACATTTCTTCTTTCTTAGCCATTAAGGCAGCATAAGTAGCTAGTTCTTTACTTTTAGACTTAAGTAGTGATTTCAATTTATCCTGCTCTAATTGAATTATCTTACTGTTATTCTCGAAATCTTGCTTTTGAAAGCTGAGCTTTTGCTTATATTCTAATTCTTTCTCAAGTATATTTTTCTTTCGATTGAATTTATTTTTATTATAAAAATGAACTAACAACAGAACTCCGGTTAAAGCTATCAAATATAAAAGCCAAGCCCATATACTAAAATACCAAGGCTGAAGAACACTAAAAGAAAATAATGTTTTTTCTATATTAGAATCTCCACCAATCACCCTTACTTTGAATTTATAATCTCCAGGCAGTAAGTTTTGATAAGCAACTTTTGAAGTGGTATTTGGAGTAGACCAATTTTTATCATATCCTTCTAATTTAAAAGAATAAAGCGGTAATGATAAGGTTTCGGGAGTATGACTAGAAAATTTAAAATTGATTGAATTCTTTTTAAACGGAATATCAATTAAACCATTAAGCTTTACAGTTTTTCCATTTACACTAACAGCTTCTAATGATATATTTGTAGGATTACTTGTTGCGTCTAGAGCAGTGGGAACAACTTTTAAAAAACCATCATCCAAGTACAGATACAAATCCTTTTCAAGCTTTTTTGCACTAGGAGAATTTTTAACAATCCTGCTAAAAATTAGAGCTTCATTAAAATTAAATAATTTATCACCCGTCTTGGAAGTAATTCTAAGAGAATTAAGATCCTTAACTATCAACAATTCATTACTAATTCCCTCTATGTTTGTAAATGAGCGTACTTTATTTTCTAGTAAAGTGTCTCTCTCCAAGGTAGCATGAAGTGCATCATATCTATATACTTCTTGCTTCTTGGTTAAAAATATCTGGAGTCCAATTGCAAACATTTCATAGGGAATCTCAGAATTATCAAAGCTTTTTAATTGGATCAACTCTTTATAATCATCAGAGATCTTATATCTAAAGATTCCTTTATGAGCAGCATCCACCCATAACTCTTCGTTTTCATCAAAATAGATTCCTTTTACGGGGAAATCTATTCCTTCAAATCTAAAAGTTTCCCAGACCCCATTTTTTTTTTGATATCTAGTAATTCCTGAGTAATTAGGCTGTAGATAATATTCCGTATCGGAAATATTCACGAAATCCATACCCCCATTTATACTACTTATAAGCTTGAATTCATTATTTTTTATACTATACGTACCATTGTTATGCCCGCAAATAATTTCATCTCCCACTTTGGTTAGATTCCATACTTGGCCATTAGAATCTTTTAAAAATTCTAATTGGGTCCCTTTTAAATTGAATACCCCATGATTGGAGCCAACTAATAATTGGTCACCATCACTTTCAATACAATAAACAGTTCCTAATAGACCAGATTTGTCATTATATGCATATATCTCCTTTGTGAGAAATATCTTCGATAAACCATTGTCTAGTGCAAGCCATAAATTGTTCTGCTTATCTAAATACTGCCTTAAAACTGTATTGTTCGCTAAACCATTCTTTTTATTATAAACATGTTTAAGCTTACCTCCAGCGGCATAAACCATTAATCCATTATTGATAGTACCAACACAAATAAGATCACCTACAACCATTAGATTATTGATCTCCAGATATTCCATTTCATCAAAAGAATCAAAATCCCATTTTTTTAGAACAGAGTCCTTGTAGTAATATAGGCCGTTCACTTGAGTTGCGATTAATAACCCTCCTTTATAATCAACTACACTTTGAATAGTATAATTCATTAAAGATTTACTCCATTCCAATTGAATAACACTATCGCCTACTATCTTATAAATTCCATTATACTTGGTACCTATATATAGGTTTTCATCAATTAAAAAACTGTAGACTGCTGAAATATTTCCAAATGGAAGCACTTGAACTTTCTTAGTTCGTGTACTATACCTATACATTTTATTGAATGACTGAAATAAAATTTCATCGCCAAAGGGAATTATTTTCCAAATTTCATCATTGTTGAAAGAATTTGGACCAAGCGAATTACTTATAGACTTATATACTAATTCATTTTCATGATTTTTAATCCAATAACCAAATTGTTGGTAAGAACCTGAATATAAGGTATCGTTAATAACGTTTACAGACCTAAATATTCCTTTTGAAGGTAACATGTAGGTAGTCCAAAAATCGCCATTAAAAGATAGAAGGTTTTGGTTATTTGCGACATACATAGTTCCATCAGGATGTTCTGTAATATCCCAATTAGAATTATCGCCTTTATAATCTGTTTTTAAATAATTTGTGAAGTAAGGTGCAATATCTTGTCCTTGAGAACTAAGACATACAATTAAAAGCAAGCCAAGTATAACTACTCTCATTTCTTTCCTTATATCTATTAACTGCAAGATATAATAAAATTAGAAAAAAGGCTTAAGAGTTGTAATTTCTAATATTAAGTGGTAAAAGGAGCCAGTTTTACCTCTAAACCTTCGAGTTCTGGTATCATATTAATCTGGCATCCCAATCTGCTATTATTTTTCACGAAAAACGCCTGATCCAGCATATCTTCTTCTTCATAGCTTTTTTCCGGAAGCAAATGTTCATGACTTAACACATAGCACTGGCATGAGGCACACATTGCCATTCCACCACATATCCCTATAGTTCCTTCTGGAGCCAACTCATGCATACGCACAACCTCCATTAGGTTCATGTTCATATCTGTGGGAGCTTCAACTGTGTGGGCTTCACCTTCTCTATCTATAATGGTAATTGAAATATCAGACATAGTTCAGAAAATTGAATTTACCTTAATTTATACTTTTAACAACTTCTCGTTTAGCTTCCTTTCTAGAACCGTCAAATCCGCTAACACCACTAACTGTAGTATATTTCATAACATACTTCTTTTCTGGATATATTCGCTGATATGCACTTTGGCACATAATAGCCGCTTCATGAAAGCCACAAAGGATCAGTTTTAATTTTCCTGGATATGTGTTTACGTCTCCAATCGCGTAAACTCCGGGAATATTGGTTTGATAATCATACGCATTATCAACCTTAATTGCATTTTTTTCAATTTCTAATCCCCAATCTCCAATCGGTCCAAGTTTAGGAGAAAGTCCGAACAATGGAATAAAATGATCTGTAGGTTTTACTTCTTCCTCTTCAGCATTTCCGTTATGTCTAATAACTACTGCATCTAAAGCGTCTTCCCCTTTAAGATCTACAACCTCCGCATCTGTAATTAAATTGATCTTTCCGATCTTAGATAATTCTTCCACTTTTTCTACGGAATCTAAAGCACCTCGGAAATCTTTTCTTCGGTGAACCAGAGATACTTCTTTTGCGATGTTAGACAAGAAAATAGACCAGTCTAAAGCTGAATCTCCTCCCCCGGCAATCACAACACTTTTATCTCTATAAACTTCTGGATCTCTAATTATATAGGCAACCCCTTTATCTTCATATTGAGATATTACTGGAATTGGCGGTTTTCTTGGTTCGAAACTACCCAAACCACCAGCAATCACAACTACAGGAGCATTATGTTTTACACCTCGAGAAGAAGTCACTAAAAAAGTACCATCTTCTAATTTTTCAAGCGTTTCTGCACGATCCCCAAGAGTAAATCCAGGACTAAAAGGCTTTATTTGTTCCATTAGATTATCTACCAGATCTCCCGCTAAAACTTCAGGGAAACCAGGAATATCATAAATGGGCTTTTTCGGATAGATCTCTGCACATTGCCCTCCCGGGATTGGTAAGGCATCTATTAAATGACATTTAAGTTTTAACAATCCGGCTTCGAACACGGCGAACAAACCTGTTGGTCCGGCACCAATAATTAATATATCTGTTTTAATCATTCTTTTTCAATTTGCATTAAAGTATAGGTGGGATAAAACACCTTTACCTTTCAATATTTACCACTTTTTCTATTTGTGGCGCGTATTTTTTAATGGTCATTTCCACACCAGATTTCAAGGTCATCTGATTTACGTGGCAACCTACACATGCACCTTCTAACTGCACCTTTACCAAGCGATCATCTTCAATAGAAATTAAAGAAATATCTCCACCATCGCTTTGCAAGAAAGGTCTAATTTCTTGAAGGGCTTTTTCTACATTAATTCTAATTTCTTCGGTTGTCATTTATTTCTTTTTAACCGCACTACATCCAGCCATTGTAGTTATTTTAATAGCTTCGGTTGGAGGTAAGCTTGTGTTTCTATTTACGGTTTCTTGCACCACATTTCTGGTTAGTTCTTCAAAAGAAGCTTCTAACGCAGTAGCAGTTTGCAATGCTGCCGGTCTTCCAAAATCTCCAGCTTCACGTATGCTCTGAACCAATGGAATTTCTCCTAAAAATGGAACACCAAGATCTTTTGCAAGATTTCTAGCGCCTTCCTTTCCGAAGATATAATATTTATTTTCTGGCAATTCATCTGGAGTGAAATATGCCATATTCTCTATAATTCCTAAAACCGGAACATTAATGCTTTCTTGTTGAAACATGGCAACTCCTTTTTTAGCATCGGCCAATGCAACATTTTGCGGCGTACTAACTATTACAGCGCCTGTAATTGGTAAGGATTGCATGATAGATAAATGAATGTCTCCTGTCCCCGGGGGAAGATCTATCAGCATAAAATCTAATTCTCCCCAAGCTGCATCAAAGATCATCTGATTTAGCGCCTTTGCAGCCATAGGTCCACGCCAAACTACCGCCTGATCTGGTTTTGTAAAGAATCCGATAGACAATAATTTAACCCCGTAGTTTTCTACAGGCTTCATTTTAGATTTGCCATCTACATTAACAGAAAGTGGTCTTTCTGCTTCTACATCTAGCATAATTGGCATAGAAGGACCATAGATATCTGCATCTAATAATCCAACACTAAATCCCATTTTCGCTAAGGATACAGCAAGGTTAGCGGTAACAGTAGATTTTCCAACTCCCCCTTTTCCAGAAGCTACTGCTATAATATTTTTGATTCCTGGAATCGCCTTACCTTTTATGGTAGTTTTCTCGGGAGCTTCAATTTTAATATTCACCTTTACAATTGCTTTATCGTAAACCTTTTCTTGGATCACTTTAATAACATCTGCTTCGGCTCTTTTTTTAATATGCATTGCGGGAGTAGTAAGCACAAGGTCTACAACTACCTCATCGCCAAAAGTCATCACATTTTTAACTGCGCCACTTTCTACCATGTTACTACCTTCACCAGAAAGCGAAATAGTTTCAAGAGCTGCAAGTATATCTTTTCTTTCTAATTTCATCTGAATTTATTTCATTTTCAACCTCTTATATAGATTGATTCTAAAATGCAAATATAGAGGGTTTCCCCTAGATAACGAAGTATTCCGCTATAATTGATTGATTGTAGAATAAGCGAAAATTATAGAATAATCTCGCTATGATTAAAGCGGTCTTTCTAGTTCGTTATTTGGATCCCAGAAAATTGTATCGAAATTCTGAATTTGGTTCTCTTTGATTACAACACCTTCATCTTCTAACAGCTGTTGCATAGCATTTGTTCCTCCAAAATGATGTTTCCCGGTAAGTAGACCCAGTCTATTTACAACTCGCTGCGCTGGAACATCCTCAAGATCATGAGCCTTATTCATTGCCCAACCAACCATTCTGGCACTTTTTGCTGCGCCTAAATATCTGGCAATGGCGCCGTAAGAAGTTACTCTTCCTGAAGGAATTAATTTTACCACCTCATAAACTCTCTCGAAAAAGTTAAGGTCTGTGGACATTTTACTAGAAATAAAAGATTCTTACCAAAGTGATTATCACCAAAACCAACATAAGGGCGGCCATGAAGTAATTAGAATATTTAGTGAAAAGTGTGGTTTTATCTTCGATCTTCCAAAAGGAAAACACATAAAAATAAAGTGTTGTAAATGTACCAAGGGAGGCTGCAATTACAAAAACCAACATAAGAGACCAGTGATACTCTACATCTCCAGCCACATTTAAAGCGGCTCCAATTGCTACAAAAAATGGAATTGGAAACACATTTAGTACAGCTACTAGCATCCCTTTAAAAATGCTGTTAGAATTTGCCTTTTTTGTGCGTGACTCTATATCAGAATTGCTTCTTGCCTTTACATAGAAATAAATGGTAAGGAAAATGAAGATCACCAAACCGGTTCTCAACAGAATATTTCTAACAAAAGGATTGTCGAAAATGTATTTTGCCAGAATTATGGCAATTAAGGCCTGAAAGATTACAATTATGGAAGCGCCAAGAGCAACATACAGTCCGTTTTTCTTCCCATGTTCCACACATGTTTTAGCAACTGTCATATTAACTAATCCCGGTGGCACTACTCCTAAAAGCGCTGCAAAATATGTGATCAGGAAAATTTTTGTTTCCTCCAAACTGCTACTTTATCTTAAATTGAATATAGGTAATAGGTTTCCCTTGCTCAAGGTACTGTTTTTCGTAGAATGTTTGTATTCCCACCACTTCCTTTGGAGAATACACATTTTTATACACATCATGGTTTGCATGTAAGATCTCATGACCTTCCCCATGCAACATTCCCAAAGTGTAACCATGCATAAATTCACTATCAGTTTTTAAGTTCACCAAGCCATCTTCTTTTAAAATATGCTTGTATTTTTTAAGAAATTCTGAATTTGTGAGTCTGTGCTTGGTACGTTTATACTTTATTTGGGGATCTGGGAAAGTGATCCAGATCTCATCTACTTCATTTTCTGCGAAGATTAGATCTATCAATTCAATTTGAGTTCGCATAAACCCAACGTTAGAAAGACCTTCTTCTATGGCCGTTTTAGCGCCTCTCCAAAATCTAGCTCCTTTAATATCAATTCCAATAAAGTTCTTATCCGGATTAGCCTCTGCCATAGCAACGCTATACTCGCCTTTTCCACAACCTAGTTCTAGAACTATTGGATTGTTGTTCTTAAAGAACTTTTCATTCCAGTTCCCTTTAAAAGCAAACTGAGTATCTACAATTTCCTCCCGGGAAGGTTGAACTACGTTTTCAAAACTTTCATTTTCCCTAAATCTCTTGAGTTTATTCTTGCTCCCCACGTGTAATTGAATATTTTGGCAAAAATAATTAAAATAGCTTAGATACTCATTATTTATACTGAAGGGATTACTTTAAAATAGCGATTGATTATATTTGAAGATGCTGAAAAAAAGGATTTTAGTAGCTCCGCTTAACTGGGGTCTTGGTCACGCTACCCGAAGCATTCCTATTATAAATGAATTATTACTGAATAATTTTGAAGTAATAATCGCTTCAGATGGAGAAGCGCTGAAGCTCCTAAAAAAGGAATTTCCAGAACTGGAAAGTCACGAACTACCCTCCTATAATATCACCTACGCTTCAAAAAGATGTCAATTTTCCAGTCATTTATTGCTTCAAACTCCGAAAATCCTGGCTACTATTAAAAAAGAAAAGAAAGCAATAGAATTGTTGATACATTCCAAGAACATCTCCGGAATAATTTCAGACAATCGTTGGGGAGTTAGAAGTTCTAAAGTGCCAAGTGTCATAATTACGCATCAGCTAAAAGTACTTTCTGGAAAAGCAACCTTTTTCAGCAGTAAAATTCAGCAGCATTTACTTTCCAAGTTTACAGAATGCTGGATACCCGATCATTTAGAGGAACCAAATCTTAGTGGTGAGATGGGACATGTTTCTAATCTTAATTTTCGGGTTAAATATATTGGACCTTTTAGCAGATTGAAAAAAGAGAATGTGCCTACTAAATATAAGTATGGAATTGTTCTTTCCGGGCCAGAACCTCAGCGGAGTCTCTTAGAAATTAAATTGTTGAAGGATTTTGAAGCAGTTGCATTTCCTGTGTTATTTATAAAAGGTGTAGTTGAAGCTGAAAAAAAGAAAACAATATCTGGAGATCTAAGCATCCATAATTTTCTGCTAGGAGCCGACTTACAAACTAAATTAAATCAATGTGAATTTATAATTTGTAGATCTGGATATTCTAGTGTTATGGATCTGGCAAGTTTAGAAAAAAAGGCATTTTTAATCCCAACTCCAGGGCAGCCGGAACAGGAATATCTTGCCAAACTGCTTTCAGAAAAAGGAATGGTATTAACTGCTTCTCAAGAAGATTTCAATTTAAAATTGTTGGATAATCTGGAAAAAACTACCGGTTTAAGAACCAATTTTACTACTAGCAGGCTTAGCGCTGTTTTTACTCTTTTCTAAAGTGAACGAAAACTCGCTTCCAACGCCATAAACGCTTTCCACATAGATCTTTTCATTGTGCGCTTCCAGAATATGCTTTACTATGGACAATCCAAGTCCAGAGCCTCCTTCTTTTCTAGAACCACTTTTATCTACTCTAAAAAAACGCTCGAAGATCCTTCTAATATTAGCTTTAGTGATGCCTTCTCCATTGTCTGAAACCCGAACAATAACCTTGTTTTTAATAAGATTTTCTACACTAACTTCTGTAGAACCTCCATTTTTCCCGTATTTAATAGAATTAACCACGAGATTAGAAAGCACTTGCTGTAACCTGTCCATATCTGCATTCACCCAAATTGGCGAATCATATTTGGTATCGAAAGATAACGTAATATTCCTTTTTGCCGCCTTCATTTCTAAAAGATCAAAAACGTTTTGGATCAATTCAATAATATCAAAATTCTCTTTATCCAAATGAAGATCTCCAGTTTCTAATTTGGTGATCATATCCAGATCTTTCACGATATAGATAAGACGCTCCACCCCTTTACTGGCACGTTGCAAGTATTTTTTGCGAACTGTTTTATCCTTCATTGCACCATCCAACAGCGTTAAAATATATCCTTGAACCGTAAATAAAGGCGTTTTTAATTCATGAGAAACATTCCCCATAAACTCTTTTCTATAGGTTTCTCTAATCTTCAAGGTTTCGATCTCCAACTTTTTACCTTCAGCAAATTTCTCCACTTCTTTGGTAAGCGTTGCCATATCTGTGGTGATCTGGCTTGGATTTAAAGTAGTTGCATCTAACAAAGCTACATTATCATATATATTCTGAATTCTTTTGTAGATGAAATGCTCTACACGATACTGAATGATAAGAAATGAAAAGATGTACGAGATCAAGGCAAAGCCAAGAATTGGAAGCAGGATAACTTCTGAAGTAAAAAACAAAAAAACGCTCACAACAAGCGTTAGAAATATGGAAATTAAAAACGAGGTCTTAAAAGAAAATTTATATGAACGCTTAAAGCTTTTAGACATTAAATAACAAACTTATAGCCAACACCTTTTACTGTTTTAAAGCTGTCGTCTCCTATTTTTTCACGTAGTTTCCGAATATGAACATCTATTGTTCTTCCGCCAACTACCACTTCATTACCCCAAACACTGTCTAAAATCTCTTCTCGTTTAAAGACTTTTCCTGGTTTTGAAGCCAGTAATGAAAGTAGTTCAAATTCTTTACGTGGTAAAATAATCTCTTCGTCATTATTAATGATCTTGTACTCGTCTCTATTAATTACAAGATTTCCAATTTTTACAATATTGGAAGCGGTATCATTTTCTTTGAATCTTCGCAATAACGCATTTACCTTACTAACTAAAACTTTCGGCTTTATTGGCTTGGTAATATAATCGTCTGCACCAGCATCAAAACCTGCCATTTGAGAATAGTCTTCTCCTCTTGCAGTAAGAAAGGTAATTATGGTTTCTGAAAGTTCCGGGATCTTACGTATTTGCTCGCAAGCTTCAATTCCATCCATCTCCGGCATCATTACATCTAAGATAATGAGCTGCGGCTTTTTCTTTTTGGCCATCTTAATGGCTTCCATTCCGTTTTCTGCTGTAATAACGTGATATCCTTCAGCAGAAAGATTATAACCAACGATCTCTAAAATATCCGGTTCATCGTCAACCAATAGGATCGTGATATCTTTTTTCTTCATGGAGCTTAAGATTATTTAATCTTCAATTTAATCTATGTAAAGATAAAATTAATCCTGTAGCAATTTACGCGGTATGTGCTTGGTAACACTTACTTAACAATGGAGCGACTTAAAATCTAACGCTATAGCAACGCGATAAAGGGATTCACCAATATCCCCTAAAAATCAAAAACCATTTATAAATAGAAACACATGGTCTATAAACCATTTCATAACATTAGAAACACTTGCATTAACACAAGCGTAATCTTTAGTTAAGCTACTTCCAGAGATCTCAACGTTAATTTGTGCTGTCGATATAAAACAACATAATGAAGAAGATTTTTTTACTGTTAACGCTATTTTTTATTAGTGCTTCCTACGCACAGGAATCCACTAAAGGTACAATTGCAGGCAAGCTTATGGATAAAGAAATTAGCGGTGAAACGCTTCCTTTTGCCAATGTCATAATAAAAGGAACCTCTCAAGGAACCACTACAGATATAGACGGACTATATTCTCTAGAAAACATTACTCCGGGAACTTATACTGTGATCTACAGTTTCGTTGGTTATGAAACCTTAGAAGTGCCTAATGTAATTGTAGTTGCAGGAAAAGTTACAGAAATAAATACTGCACTAGGATCGAGCGCTGCATCTTTAGATGAAGTAGTTATTAAAACAGTTTCTAGAAGAGATTCTCAAGTTGCACTTTTAATAGAGCAGAAAAAAGCAATTGAAATTAAAGAAAGTATAGGTGCCCAAGAATTAGCCAAAATGGGAGTAACAGATGCCGCTACTGCTACCACCAAAATATCTGGAGTAAGCAGTAGTGAGGCTTCCGGAGATATTTTTGTAAGAGGATTGGGAGATCGCTATTTAAATTCTACTATGAATGGTTTACCAATACCATCAGACGATGTAGAACGCAAAAATATAGATCTGGAATTATTCTCTACCAACATTATCCAGAACGTAAGTATTAGCAAAACGTATTCAGCAGCAAATTCTGCAGATCAAGCCTCCGGAACTATAGATATTGGGACAAGAGAACTTTTAGGTACTCAAGAACTAGGAGCAGGTGTAAAAGTTGGTTTTAACTCTAATGCGATTAGAAGCGGAGTTGGAAATAACTTTAAGATCTCTCCCAACTACGACAACGTGAATTTCGGATTTTATTCCAGAGACCTAAGAACTAGAGAAGCATTAACGCAGCAAACTTGGAATACACAAGAAGCATCTCTTCCTCTTAACTATCAATATTCATTTACTGCAGGAAAGAAATTTGGTGATAAGCTAAAGGTTTTATTTACAGGATCTCAAGCGGTTTCTTTTGAACATAGACAAGGTGAGTTTAGAGAATTTAGAGCGAATTTTATTAATGACTCTATTACAGATGCCGAAACCTTTTCCAAATCTGTAAACAGTACTGCTTTGGTAAATGCTTCTTATGAACTTAATGAAGCTACTCAATTAAGAGCAACCAGTCTCTTTATAAACAAATTAACCGATGAGGTTTTTGAAGGAGGTAGAAATGGAGAGGCTACTATTTTTGAAGAAACCGAACCAGTAGAAAATCTGTCTCAGTTTATAAGAGATCAAAACACCAAACAAACCAGATTGTGGATCAATCAACTTGCAGGAGATCACAAATTAACCGAGAAAAATAATTTGAATTGGGCTTTAGGCTATAACCGAGTAGATGCCGATGAGCCTAACAGAATTAGAAACGAAGTGAATTTTAATGAAGGTTTTGTACAGTTAGGTAGAACTGGTGGTTTTCAACAAAGAAAATCGGCGCAAATAATTAACGATCAGGAATTCAACGGACTTATAAAAGATGAAATCTCGCTTTTTGATACTGAAGATAAAGCCTTAAAAATAAGCTTCGGTGCAAATTACAGAAATAAAGAAAGAGATTTTGGGTCTCAGTTCTTAGGATTAGAAGAAAGCACTTTAAACACGCTAAACCCAACTTCTATAGACAACCTTTCCCGTGTATTTACTTCAGAAAATCTTCAGAATGGCTTATTAACCCTGAATATTTTATCGCCAGACCGTTATTTAGCCAAATTGCAATCAGTTTCAGGATTTGTTTCTGCCAATTACAATTGGTATAAATTCAATTTCAATCTTGGAATGCGTTACCAAAAAGATGATTTAAATGTAAAATATGATGTTGGTAACATTCCTGGAAGACGTGGTGTTTCAGATAAATCTTACAACAATCTGTATCCTAGTTTAAATTTGAAATATGCTGCCAATGAGCAGAACAATTTTAGAGTTGCAGCAAGTAAAACCATCACTTTACCAGAATTCAAGGAAATAGCTCCTTTTGAATATGTATCGCCAACAGGGCAAGTTACTCGTGGAAATCCGGCTTTAGAAGCCTCTACCAACTATAATTTTGACGTGAAGTGGGAATTCTTTCCAACCGCTAATCAACTAGTTTCCTTAACAGGTTTTTACAAAAAGATCGAAGATCCAATTAATAAAGTGCAAGACAGAGGTTCTGCCGGTGTGTTCTCTTTCTTTAATTCGGCAGACAAAGCGCAGATCTATGGACTGGAAGTAGAAACCAAACTAGATCTTATAAAAGCTGAAGACGAATCTGATTTTAACCTTGGATTGAACCTGAATGCTTCTAGAATGTGGCATTCTCAAGATCTTAAAGAACTTAGAGATGAACAAGGAAACTTCCTAAAAACCTTTAGATATAAAGGATTAACTGAAACAGACCTTCAAGGAGCTTCAGATTGGATCTTTAACGGTTCTCTTAATTTCTCTACCAATTCTCCAAATGAATTTTTAGCAACCATTACTGCAAATTATGCTTCAGACAAAATATATGCATTAGGGGCACCAGAAATTCAAACAGAGAGTGAAACTTTTTATAACGATGCCATTATTGAAAAGGGATTTGTAACACTAAATGCCCTTTTGAGTAAGAACATAGGAGAACATTGGGGAGTTAGACTTTCTGGAAAGAATTTATTGAATCCTGAAATTAAAAGAACTCAGGATGTAAGACCAAGCACTACCGGAATAGAAAGCACAAAAACTGTGAGATCTTATACGCGTGGCGCAACACTAAGCTTAGGCTTGAATTATAATTTTTAAAACTAAAACAAGAAATAAACCAATTTTAAATTCAAAAAAATGAAAACAAACTTTAAGAGTATAACCGTATTAGTAACACTACTTACTTCTCTTTTCTTAGGAAGTTGTAGCAGTGATGATGGTTTTTTTGATAATGGAGAACAAGGGGAAACCCCAGGAACACCAATAGATAAAAACTTAAGTGGAAATCTTACCGCTAATCTAACTTTAGATCCAAATGTTGCTTACCAATTAACAGGATCATTTAGTGTAGAGCCGGGATTCAAATTAACTATCCCTGCCGGAACTAAGATCACTGCGAATGTAGGACAAGAAGTATACATCGTAGTAAAGAAAGGAGCGCAAATAGATGTTCAAGGATCACAAAGCAATCCTGTAATCATGGCTTCAGCAAGTTCAAGCCCTGGAGACTGGGGAGGATTAGTGATCTTAGGAGATGCTAAAACTACTGAAGGTGTAGATGCAACTGCAGAAGTAGGTGGATTTATCTACGGTGGAAATAACGATCAAGATGATTCTGGAACTATTAGATATTTAATTATTGAAGGTGCAGGAGCACAAATAAACGCAGATTCCCAATACAACGGATTGACCTTATATTCTGTTGGGTCTGGAACCACAATAGAGAACATCGCTTTAATAAATGGAGCAGATGATGGAGTTGAATTTTTTGGTGGAACTGTTTCTGTAAAGAACATCTATTTAGAAAATAACGAAGATGATGCTATCGATTGGACAGAAGGATGGAGCGGAACTGTTACCAACTCTTATATCTTACATACAAAAGCTGGATTTTCTACTGCAGTTGAAGCAGATGGTTTAAATAACAATCCAAAATTGATCAATTTAACTGCAGTGTCTTCTAAAGGAGGAACCGCATTACAATTCAAAAAAGAATCTGGAGCTACTATTTCAGGATTATCATTAACAGGTTACGATACTTCAGTAGATATGAAGGATAATGGGCCGATAGCTAATATCTTAATCGAAGATGTAGTTGCAGATCCAGGAAAATCTTATACCGAATTAGCTTCAGTAGATATCGCTCTTTTCAGCTGGATAAATAACAGAAGTAGTGTAGATGCAACGGTACTTCAAGGAGTAGTTACAGATAATGTTACTCTTAATGCTTCTACCGTTTATGAATTAACTTCATCCTATATCATTAAGGATGGTGGAAAACTAACTATTCCTGCAGGTACTAAGATCATTGCAAGAAACGGTGGAACAGATGTTTACATTGCAATTCTTCAAGGAGGAAAGATAGATATTCAAGGAACTCCATCTAGTCCGGTAATTATTTCTTCTGAAGATGCACAACCTGGAGACTGGGGAGGCTTAACTTTAGTTGGAAAAGCAACAACAACAGAAGGAGTGAATGCTACTGCTGAAGTTGGTGGATTTATCTACGGAGGAACTGATGATACAGATAGTTCTGGAAGTATTAAAAACTTAGTAATCCTTGGGACGGGAGCGCAAATTAATGCTGAATCTCAATACAACGGTGTTTCTTTTTACTCTGTTGGATCTGGAACAGTGATAGAAAACGTAGCCGTAATAAATGGATCTGATGATGGAGTAGAATTTTTTGGAGGAACCGTTTCTGCAACTAATCTTTATCTTGAAAATAATGAAGATGATGCAGTAGACTGGACAGAAGGTTGGAATGGAACAGTTACAAATACATATGTTTCACATACAGTAGCTGGATTCTCTACAGCATTAGAGGCAGATGGATTAAATAAGAATCCTAAGTTGATAAACTTTACTGCAATATCTACCGTTGGTGGAACCGCTTTACAGTTCAAAAAAGAATCTGGAGCAACGCTAAATAATATCTACATAGATGGT
This sequence comes from uncultured Antarcticibacterium sp., assembly GCA_964636585.1. Classification (GTDB taxonomy): domain Bacteria; phylum Bacteroidota; class Bacteroidia; order Flavobacteriales; family Flavobacteriaceae; genus Gillisia. The sequence continues at coordinate 3,996 of CAZWSP010000013.1, read as the reverse complement.
TACCAAACCAATTTAGACATGAAAGATAGTGGGCCAGTTGCTAATGTAAAAATAGATGGTGGAACAGCAACTGTTTCTGGAAATTACAAAACAGGAACTAAGGTAGATGTATCTACTTGGTCATGGATAAATGCCCGTTTATAAGAATTAGGTTTAATTTGGTTGAAAATGGCTTTTTCAAGTTTGAGAGATCGCTATTTAATTTGCAAAGAGGTGAGTTGTAACTAACTCATCTCTTTGTATTTAAAGCAATTTCTAGCTAAATAAAATTTAGTGATAGCATGAAAATAATGGTATCATTTTTGAATTATTTATTGTAGATTTGTAATAACCAACACATAGAGAATGAAACAATACTACATCTTAAGTTTATTATTGGTTTGTTTTATGCTATTAACTCCCAGAGCAATAGCACAAAACACGGGGTTTCCTGCTTATGTAGCAGAAAAGCCAATTGAAGGATTATCCATTTACCCTAACCCAGTTGTTGGAAGTAAAGTGTATATCACTTCAGATAAAAATCAGACGAAAGATGTTGAAGTGTATAATGTGTTGGGTAAAAAAGTGCTAATCGCTAAGATTTCTGGAAAAGAATTAGATGTTTCAGAATTAACTCCAGGGATTTATATCTTAAAAATTAAAGAAGGAAATACTCAAGCTACTCGAAAATTAGTGGTCAGGTAAAATTTCAATATTATAAAATTAAAAAGCTTCTATTCTTAGAAGCTTTTTTTATTTCTACCTTTATCCACATTTTTCAAATCTTTAAAATGCATCCGGAAAAGATCTTCTCCATAGCTTCAGAAAAAGAATTTATCATAACCAGTTTGGAGGTTTTCAATTTTCAATACCAGCATAATCCGGTGTATCGAAAATTCTGTGAACTGCTTCACACAGATCCGAAAAATGTAGATTCTTTAGAGAAGATTCCATTTTTACCAATAGAATTTTTTAAAAAGCATACAATACTTTCTTCCGAAGATAAAATTCAGAAGACATTTACAAGCAGCGGAACCACCGGGCAAAACACAAGTAAACATCATGTTGTAGATCTTGCTATTTACGAGCAAAGTTTTAATAAAGGTTTCCATCATTTCTATGGCAATATTGAAGATTATGTTGTTCTCGCCTTATTACCTTCTTACTTAGAGCGTGATGGTTCTTCTTTGATCTATATGGCTCAGCATTTAATTGAAGCCAGTAAACATCCAGAAAGCGGATTTTACTTGCATAATTTATTGGAGCTCAAAGAAAAATTGATCTCCCTTGACCAAAGTGGCAAAAAAGTGTTGCTCATTGGAGTTTCTTTTGCCTTATTAGATCTTGTTGAAGATCATCAATTTCATTTACAAAATACTATTGTGATGGAAACGGGAGGCATGAAAGGAAGACGCAAAGAAATGATTCGCGAAGAATTACATAAAATTCTTGCATCGGGTTTTGGAGTTAGCAATATTCACAGTGAATATGGGATGACCGAATTGCTTTCTCAAGCATATTCTAACGTAAAAGGAATTTTTGAATGTCCCGCTTGGATGAAAATATTAATAAGAGATCCGGAAGATGCGCTTTCTTATCTAACACAAAATAAAACCGGTGGAATAAATGTTATAGATCTTGCCAATATATATTCTTGCTCTTTTATTGCTACTCAAGATCTCGGCAAATTAAATGCTGCAAACTCTATAGAAATTATGGGAAGATTTGATAACAGCGATATTCGAGGTTGTAATTTAATGGTTCTCTAAAACTCCATTTATTTAATACTGAAAGAAATACTTCGAAAAAAAATAAAAATTTTGTAATACAAACGATTTTTTTCGAACTAATATTTGTAAACATAATTTTTGGTTAGGTTTTTGTTTACACTAATATATATGAGTTTTTTCATATTAGATTGGTTAGTTAGTTGCAAAGCCCTTGAACATTCCAATGTTTAAGGGCTTTTGCATTTATACTATCCTTAATATGTAGGTGTTTCTTTTTCCTTTATTTATAATAACATATTTGTTATTTATAAGATCTTCGGAAGAAATTAGGTATTCCTCCCCTACTTTTTCTTTATTTACCGAAATTGAGTTTTCTTTTAATGCGCGTCTGGCTTCTCCATTCGAGTTTAAAAACCCGGTTTTTGCAGCAAGTGCAGCAATCATATCTAATCCAGCATCGATATCTGCTCGTTCTATTTCTGCTTGCGGAACTCCTTCAAAAATATCTAAAAAGGTAGCTTCATTTAAACTTCTAAAATCTGAAGCTGTGCTATTTCCGAATAACACATTAGATGCTTTTACAGCATTTTCAAAATCTTCTTTTCCGTGGACAGTTACTGTAACTTCTTCTGCTAAACGCTTTTGAAGCAATCTCAAATGTGGTTCTTTAGAATGGTCTGCAATTAAAGTTTTTATAGTATCCTTATCTAAAAAAGTAAAGATCTTAATATACTTTTCTGCATCTTCATCACTAGTGTTTAACCAATATTGGTAAAATTTATAAGGCGATGTTCTATTTGGATCTAACCAAATGTTTCCACCTTCACTCTTACCAAATTTACTTCCATCACTTTTGGTTATTAACGGACATGTAAGGGCATACCCTTTTCCATTCCCAATTCTTCTAATAAGTTCAGTTCCAGTAGTTATATTTCCCCATTGATCACTTCCTCCCATTTGAAGAGTGCAATTATGCGTTTTATATAAATGATAAAAATCGTATCCCTGAACTAATTGGTAGGTGAATTCTGTAAAAGACATTCCCTCTGTAGATTCTCCAGAAAGTCTATTCTTTACTGAATCCTTAGACATCATGTAATTCACAGTGATATGTTTTCCCACATCTCTAATAAAATCTAGGAAAGTGAAATCTTTCATCCAGTCATAATTATTAACTAGAACTGCTTCATTCTTTTCTCCTGAAGAAAAATCTAAAAAATGCGAAAGTTGTTTGCGCACACATTCTTGATTGTGTCTTAAAGTAGGTTCGTCTAATAAGTTACGCTCGTTAGATTTCCCAGAAGGATCTCCAATCATTCCCGTAGCGCCACCAACTAGGGCGAAAGGTTTGTGGCCTGCACGTTGAAAATGAGCCAAAAGCATGATTGGAACTAAATTACCAATATGTAAAGAGTCTGCTGTAGGATCAAAACCTATGTAAGCAGATCGCATTTGCTCCATTAAATGCTCCTCGGCTCCAGGCATACCATCGTGCATCATTCCTCTCCAAGTGATCTCTTCTACAAAATTCGTAAGCTTCATATTTTCAATATTTATGCGATTGCTATTTAATTTATGCGTTTTGTTCCCAAATAAAAGGTTCTGTAATTGAGTTGATTTCAGAAGTAAAACGGGGGTAAAGATACCAATAACTGTCATTTTTCCTAAGTGGAAATAGCTATATTTACCTTATGATTTTAGTTACAGGAGGCACGGGTCTAGTTGGATCTCATTTATTATTAGAATTAACCAAAGCTGGTAAAAAAACTAGAGCAATTTACAGAAGCAGTAATAAGCTGGCAGGGGTAAAAAAAGTGTTCACATATTATTTACCTGAAACGGAAGCTGAATTTCTTTTTAATACTATTGAATGGATCCAGGCAGATATTACAGATATCCCATCGTTAGATATCGCTTTTGCTGAAATTACATCGGTTTATCATTGCGCAGCGCTTATTTCTTTTAATTCAAAAAATGCAAATAAAATGCGTTCCATCAATATTGAAGGAACCGCCAATGTTGTAAACACTTGCCTAAAATACAAGGTTGAAAAGCTGTGTTATGTGAGTTCTATTGCCACTTTAGATCTTGCAATTGGTGAAAAAGAGATCCATGAAAATTTTACTTGGTACCCCGAAAAAGATCACAATGATTACGCGATTTCTAAACACGGTGGCGAAACCGAAGTTTGGCGTGGAACTCAGGAAGGCCTTCCTGCTATAATAGTTAATCCCGGAGTAATAATTGGCCCAGGTTTCTGGAGCCATGGAAGCGGAAAAATTTTCAG